>CAYSXM010000266.1:0-6200 GCA_964434905.1 uncultured Pirellulales bacterium
CACGTCGACGCCGGTGGCCTTCTCGAAGGCGCGAATGTTTCGTCCCTCGCGGCCGATGATCCGCCCCTTCATATCGTCGTTGGGAATGTCGACGGTGCTGGTGGTCGCTTCGGCCGTGTGTGCGGCCGCGAAACGCTGCAGCGAGGTGATCATGATGTCGCGCGATTTTTCTTCCGCCTGGGCTTGCAGCCGTTTCTCGTGTTCCACGATGCGGGCGCCCGCCTCGCGCGCCAGTTCGACGTCGAGCATGGACAGCAGCCGCTCGGTGGCGGCCTCGCGCGAGAGACCGCTGAGTTCGTGCAACTTGGCGCGTTGGCCCTCAATGGTGCGCGCCAGCTCTTCGTTCTTGCGGCCTGTTTCCTCGATGCGTTCGGCCAGGCGGCGCTGGTTGGTTTCGACCATTTTTTCGTGCTTGCGCACCTGCTCGACCTGCTGGTCGATCGCATCCTGGCGCTTGTCGAGTTGGCGTTCTCGCTCGTGCAGTTCCTGGCGAAACTGCGATAGCTCGCGCTCGCCCTGCGAACGCTGCTGAATCGCCTGCTCTTTGATCTCGAGTTCGGCCTCCTTGCGGCGGTTGTCGATCTCGCGCTCGGTCCGCGAAAGCAACTCGCGGGCCTTGGCCTCCACGTCTTTGTGACGCAGGTAATCGAGCAGCTTGACCAGCACGAACGTCAAGACGGCCGCCAAGGGCGCGACCACCAAGGCAGTTTCAACGGGGCCCAAGGCGCGCACCTTCGTCGTTATGGAACGACCGTGCGCGACGCGCAACCGCCTTCGACCGCTGCGCGCCCCGTGGCTGCCAAGCAGGCCACGCGCGCGGGGGGCAATTTGACCCCCACGCTTCGACCGCCGCACGGGCTGCGCTAGCGAACAACGAATGGTACCGACGTGCGCCACCCAACCGAACCGCCACGCAGTCCGCTGGTCGCGGTCACCCGTTGAGAGCGCCATGGCGCTTTCGCACGGCTGACCCCCTTGGGCACGGCTGGTTTCAAGTTCCCAATGGCCCCGAATGACCCCCACCGAAGCACTTCCCGCCCCGGGACTCGAAATTTCCCGGCGTGGCCTCGAACAACCCACTGCGCCGCGCGGCCTCTGGACCGTGGTACGTCGTGCCGAGCGCGCCACCGCGCCGGACGACCCTCACGGTCCGTACTGCTACCGCACGCGTTCCACGACGTTCGAGAGCGCCCGGCCATCTGCCAAACAGGCAATCCAAGAGGTACAACAAGATGTGCATTGGCGGGCGAACTCCCGGGGATGGACTCAGGTGCCCAGGGATGGAATTCAGGTGCTCAGGGATGGATTCAGGTAACTGTCGGTTACCTTGCAACCCGTTACAGGACTCGTTCGTTCAGCGTCAGCCCCGGCGACGTCGCACAGCATCGACCAGCCGAGGGTTCGGCCAGCGGCGGCTACGCACGTTCGTTCCAGGGTTTACTTCGGATCAAAACGGTTCTTTCTCGGGCGCCCGGCCTTGGGAAAGCGCCAGGAGTACCCGAGAAATACCGCGCGTTTATCCTAACAAAACCCCCTCCACTTGCAAGCTCGTTCCCTGGTGCCAAGTGGCGAAGCATCAGGTACTTGCGACTCGAACCCGTGTTCCGGCCACGCACTTTAGCTGGTCCACACGCGGGAATTAAGCAGCGGACCATGTGTGAATTGCTCGAACAACTGGCCAGTTCGTGGCCCATCGAGGCCTGGGCCGAGCAACCGGTTGTGGTGGCAGTGTCGGGCGGGTCCGACAGCCTGGCGCTGGCTCTCGCGCTGGCCGAATTGGGTGGCGGAACCCCGGGCACTGGCCGGCTGATTTTGGCACATTTTCACCATGGTCTGCGTGGCCGCGAGGCCGACGAGGATCAGGCAGCCGTCGAGGGCCTGGCCCAACAACTTGGCCTGGCAATCGTGGTGGGACACGGCCATGTGGACCACCTGGCACGGGAGCAGGGCGACGGAGTTGAGGCTGCCGCACGCACCTTGCGATATGCCTTTCTAACGGCCACGGCCGAAGCCCATGGCGCGCGCTACCTGGTTACTGCGCACACGGCCGACGACCAAGCTGAAACCGTATTGCACCACGTGCTGCGGGGCACGGGCCTGCGTGGGCTGCGGGGCATGGGGCGGGCGACGCAGCGATCGGCCGCGGTGACCCTGTTGCGTCCGCTCTTGGGTATCCGCCGCGAAGTGCTTGCTCGGTTCCTGGCGTCACGCGGTGTGGTCGCGCGGGAAGACAGTTCCAACGCCGATTTGCGATACACGCGCAACCGATTGCGGCGCGACCTTTTGCCGAAGCTGGCCCGGGACTACAACCCGCGCGTGATCGACGCGCTGTTGCGGCTGGCACACCAAGCGCGCGAGGCCGAGCAGGTGCTGGAACCGCTGGTGGAGCGAGTGCTGGAAAGGGCACTGGTACGCAGGGCCGCGCAGGAAGTGACGCTCGATTGCACGCGTTTGGCCGCCGAGCCAGTTTACCTGGTACGGTCGGTGTTTCCTGCGTTGTGGCGGTGGCAGGGCTGGCCCCGACAGGCGTTGGGCTTTGCCGAGTGCGAAGCGCTGTCCGATTTGGCGCGCGGCACGCAGCACGCCGTGGCAGAGTTTCCGGGGGGAATCGTCGCACGCCGGGCCGGCACCTGGCTGCACCTGGAAGCGCGCGGAAATTGCCGGGCAGGCACCGCGTAGCAGCCCGTTGAAGAAATTCGACGCGCCTGGTCAACCGCGAACCAGGTAAAGGTGACTTCGCCGCGCACACAGAGCCCGCGCAGCTACAGCGGGCGGCGCGGCAGTGGGCGCGGATAGCGCGGTTGCTCGCCGGGCGGCAGATCGCCTGGGTACTCGGTCTGCCAGATATCGCGTTCTTCGGGCGTCGCGTAGTAGCGTAGCCACACATCGGGGTCGCCACTGGCGTCGGCACAATCCCAGTGCAGATAGTTCTCACCCTGGGCGATCATCTTTTCTTCGGCGGGCAGAATGTCGCGGAGAATGAGCGTGTACAACTGGCGATCGGTAAGATGGTCGGCGAAGTTCAACACGATCCGCTTGTCGTACAATTGTTGGATCACGTCCCACAGCCGGTCGTGAATTTGATCGTCGTCGAGCCCTTCCGGCGAGGGCAACACCAGCACGGGATTGAACCACTGGGCGATGGGCAAAGTGGGGGCCTTTTCCCAGGCCAGCATGGAGCGGAGAAACTGGTTCTCCACCGGAGTGGGCATTTCATGGACGTTGAGCGAGGTAATCGATTCGTCGAAAAACGGCTCCAACTCGTCGCGCAATTGCGCATTGAGCAAGAGCTGATCGACTTCCTCGGGCGAAGGACGATGCGCCTGAGCCATGACGCGAAACAACCCTGGTTGAAAACGCTCGGTGAAGACCACGCCGGGGACGCCGACAAGGCGCCCCGGGGACCGACAACGCCGCGGAAAGCCGCCTGGCGCGGCATCCTCGTGCTGGATCCTCTATCGTTCGACTCTATCAACAATCGCCGGGGCTTCAAGTAGAATCACGGCTTGCTTTAAGGAATCGATCTACCGATGCCGTCAGGCTTTACCTACTCCCCCGATCCTTCACCAGCGCAGCTAGCGCAATTGGAAAAGTCGTTGCGAACCGCGCGATTGGGCGACGTTTCCGTCGCGCCATTCGAGCGCGGTTTGTATGCGACCGACGCGAGCATGTACCAGATTCGACCCTGGGCCGTGGTCTGTCCGCGCACGGTCGACGACGTGGTGGCCACCATGCAAGTGGCGGCCGAACACGGCGCACCGGTCGTGCCACGCGGTGCCGGCACGAGCCTGTCGGGCCAGTCGATCGGCCCGGGCATCGTGCTCGATTTCTCGCGGCACCTGAATCGAGTGCTCGAGATCGATTCAGCCGCGCGGACTGCGCGGGTACAGCCCGGCGTGGTGCTCGACACGCTCAATGCGCTCTTGGCCGTGGAGGGGTTGCAATTCGGGCCGGAGGTGGCCACCAGCAACCGCGCCAACCTGGGTGGCATGATCGGCAACAATTCGGCCGGCGCGCGATCGATCGTGCATGGCAAGGTGGTCGATCACGTCTTCGAGCTCGAGGCGGTGCTCGCCGACGGCAGCCGCGCGCGATTCGCACCGGAAACACCCGCGGAATGTGTGTGTCGCCAGCAAGGCAGTTCGCTCGATGCCGAGGCGCATCGCACCGTGGCACGGCTGGCGAAGGAGCATCGCGCGGAGATTCTGGCGCGTTTTCCGCCGCTGATTCGGCGAGTCAGCGGTTACAACCTTGATGAATTCGTGCCCGAATGCGCTGCGCGGCTGGCCTATCCACCCACGGCCGCGGCGGCGCGGCAAGCCGCGCGCGAGCGCTATCCCGGTGCCGATTTCAACCTGGCCCGGCTGCTGGTCGGCGCCGAGGGAACGCTGGCGGCGGTGACCGAGGCCTTGGTGTATCTGACACCGGTCCCCGCGGCGCGGGGGGTGGTCGTGCTCGAGTTCGATTCGCTGGCCGCGGCGGTCGACAGCGTGAACGCCACCTTGGAGTGTGGGCCCTCGGCGATCGAGTTCTTCGATCGCATGATTCTGGAACTGGCCGCGCACAGTCTGGAATATCGGAACTATCTCGATTTCGTGGTGGGAAAGCCGGCATCGCTCGTGCTGGTCGAGTTCTCGGGCGAGTCGGCCGCGGAGGTCGAGCGGCAGACCGCCAACTTGTCGCGCGCGCTCGAGGGCTGGCCGGGCCTGACCCACTTTTCGGCCACCGCGGACCCGCTCCGCGCGCAACACATTTGGGCCTGCCGCAAGGCAGCCTTGCCTTTGCTCATGGCGATTCCCGGACAGCGCAAGCCGTTGGCATTTGTCGAGGACACCGCCGTCGATCCTCGCCGTTTGCCAGAGTTCATTGCTCGTTTTCGCGAGATCCTGGCCAGGCTGGAAACCGACGGTGCGTTCTACGGTCATGCTTCGGTCGGTGTGATGCACATTCGCCCGTTGATCGACACGCGTCAGGCTGGCGACCTGGTGCGCATGCGCCGCATTCTCGACGAGGTGAGCGACCTGGTGCTCGAGTTTGGCGGCGCCATGAGCGGCGAACATGGCGATGGTCTGGCGCGCAGCTTTCTCAATGCCAAGCTGTTTGGTCCACGCCTCGAGGAGGCTTTTCGGCAGGTCAAGCACGCCTTCGACCCCACGGGACGGATGAACCCGGGCAAGGTGGTCGATGCGCCCGAGCCGACGGCTAACCTGCGCCATCCGCCAGGCCAAGCGAGTCTGCCCCTGGTAACGGCGCTCGATTTCTCGCGCGAAGGGGGTCTGGCCGCCGCAGCCGATCGTTGCAACGGCGCAGGCGTGTGCCGTAAGACCCAGTCGGGCACGATGTGCCCTTCGTTCATGGTGACCGGCGAAGAGCGGCACAGCACGCGGGGGCGGGCCAACGCGCTGCGGCTGGTGCTCGAAGGGGGTCTACCGGCCGAGGAACTCACCGGCCCCGCGCTGCGCGAAGCCTTTTCGTTGTGCCTGCAATGCAAGGGCTGCAAGGCCGAGTGCCCTTCGAACGTGGATGTGGCCAAACTGAAAATCGAATACCTGCACCAGGTGTATGCGCTCGGCGGCGTGCCCCGCGCGGCGCGTTGGATGGCCGACGTGGCCCGGCTCAACCGCTGGGGATCGGCGTGGGCGCCGCTGTCGAACTGGTTGGCGCGGGCACCCGGGGCGCACTGGTTGGCGCAGCGCATCATGGGTATCGATCCGCGCCGGCCTCTACCGCACTTCGAACGCGACCACCTGGTTCGCTGGTTTGATCGCCGGCGCTCGGTTGCGAAGTCGTTTCCGCGCGGCCCGATCGTGCTGCTCGACGATTGCCTAACCAGCTATTGCGAACCGCGCGTGAATCGCGCGGCGGTGGAAGTGCTCGAAGCGGCCGGTTACGAGGTACACCTGGCGCGGTGGACTTGTTGTGGCCGCGCGGCACTGTCTAAGGGGCTGATCGACGAAGCGCGCCAATTGGCGCAAGCAAACCTTGCCCGATTGCTCCCCTGGGCACGGCGGGGCGTGCCGATCGTGGGTACCGAGCCTAGCTGCTTGTTGACCCTGACCGACGACTATCTCGATCTGGGGCTGGGACCCGATGCACAAGAAGTAGCACGCCACGCGGCGCTGGTCGAGCACCACCTGATGGCGGCGGGCGTACGGTTCGAACCCAACCGAGCTGGATCCGCCGGCCCCGTCTTGCTACAC
>CAYSXM010000267.1:0-6199 GCA_964434905.1 uncultured Pirellulales bacterium
AATTTCTCGAACGCAAACCGCGGCGCCTTGGTCACCACGTAGTCGATGGTCGGCTCGAAACATGCCACCGTCTCGCGCGTGATGTCGTTAGGAAGCTCGTGCAGCCGATAGCCTACGGCCAGCTTGGCTGCGATCTTGGCGATGGGAAACCCGGTGGCCTTCGACGCCAAGGCGCTCGACCGGCTGACGCGCGGGTTCATTTCAATCACGATCATCCGGCCGGTCCGGGGGTCGATCGCGAACTGAATGTTCGATCCGCCCGTTTCCACGCCGATTTCACGAATCACGGCGATCGAGGCGTCGCGCATCCGCTGGTATTCCTTGTCGGTCAGCGTCTGCGCCGGGGCCACGGTAATCGAATCGCCCGTGTGGACCCCCATGGGGTCGAAGTTTTCGATCGAGCAAATGATCACCACGTTGTCATCGACGTCGCGCATCACCTCCATCTCGTATTCTTTCCACCCCAGAATCGATTCTTCCAACAGCACCTGGGTGACCGGCGAGGCGGTCAACCCGCGCTGCACCTTCTGCTCGAAGTCGTCGCGGTTGTAGGCCACGCCAGAACCCGTTCCACCCAGCGTGAAACTGGGACGCACCACGCAGGGCAGCCCAATCTGCGCCAGCACCTCGCGGGCCTGGTCCATGTTCGTTACTGTCCGGCCGCGGCAGCACTCCAGACCAATCTTCTCCATCGCTGCCTTGAACTGGTCGCGCTCTTCGGCCTTGGCGATCACCTCGGGCTTGGCCCCGATCATCTCCACGCCATATTCAGCCAATACTCCCCGCGCGTGGAGCTCCATGGCCAGGTTCAAGCCCGTTTGACCACCCAGCGTGGGAAGCAACGCGTCGGGGCGTTCCAGCGCGATGATCTTGGTCACCAATTCGACCGTCAAAGGCTCGATGTACGTCTGATCGGCTGTGTTCGGGTCGGTCATGATCGTGGCCGGGTTGGACTTGACCAACACGACCTCATAACCCTCTTCGCGCAAGGCCTTGCAGGCCTGGACGCCCGAATAATCGAACTCGCAGGCCTGGCCAATCACGATGGGGCCCGAGCCGATCAATAGTATCTTGCGGATGTCGTCGCGTCGCGGCACGCGTCGGGTTCCTTAGCTTCTAGCGCAACGGGCGATGCCCTGACTCGGTGGTAAGGCCCTGGCACGGCGGGTAGCTAGCGGCACCGATTTTTCGGCGCGCGGGCCTAGTGCCCTGGGGTGGGGTGCGGTGCAAAATTTCTCAAGCGTATCATTCAACACCAAGCGGGTTCAAGGAGGTCACGCACGATTGCTCGACATTCCGCCCAGAAGGTGCATGCCCGGCCAACGCCAATCGGCCGCGGGGCATGCCCACCGTGACACCGGAATTCGTGCAATGGACCGAACGTTGGTTCCGGCAAGTCACCACAGACGCCCCCCTGTCCGTGGTCGTCGGGGGTATCGCATCGGTTGGGGTCAGCGGGCAAAGACGCTTGGTTTTTTTCTGCCTTGCGCCTTAATCAACGCGCATTGCGAAGCGGTTGAAAGCGCAACACCCCCCCTGGCCTCGCACTGCGATCCGGCCAACTGTCCCCCCGCGCCACTGTGTTCCTGGCACTGGCCCTGGCACTGGCCCTGGTACTGGCCCTTGTATCGGCCCCTGTATCGGCCCCTGTATCGGCCCTGGCACGCCGGGCGCAAAGCGTTACCCGGCCGGTACTTGGTCCACCACGTGGCTGCGCCCGCAGCTCGCATGGGCGTTTGACAGTTCGTCGTAAGCTGTTTATAGTAAACACGTTGTGTTCTTAGTTGCTTCTCTCCAACAGGGCAGCGAGACGGATCGCGTGGCAGCAAAAGCCTGGGGCGGAGTTTTCAATCAGGCGACGGACCGCCGAGTGGAGCAGTTCACCGAAAGCATCAGCTTCGATCAGCGCCTGTACGCACAAGATATCCGCGCTTCGATCGCACATGCACACATGTTGGCCCAGGTGGGCCTCCTGGAAACCGACGAATGCCGCCAAATCGAGCAGCACCTCGAGTCCATTCGCCAGGAAATTGAGCAGGGCCAGTTCGAGTTCCAGATCGAGCTCGAAGATATCCACATGCACATCGAACGGGCACTCATTGACCGTTCGGGCGATGTCGGCCGCAAACTGCACACCGCGCGCAGCCGCAACGATCAGGCGTCGACCGATCTGCGGCTCTGGATTCGCGACGCGATAGATGAACTCGACTCTCGGCTCGTGACCCTGCAGCAGGCCTTTGTCGGCCGGTGCGAGGCCGATGCCGACGTGATCTTGCCGGCCTATACCCACCTGCAGCGCGCCCAGCCGGTGCTGGCACCGCACTACTGGCTGGCCTATTGCGACAAATTGGAACGAGATCGTCAGCGATTGGCCGATGCCCGGCGGCGCGTGAACGTGTTGAGCTTGGGCACGGCAGCGGTGGCGGGCACGAGCCTGCCCATCGATCGCGAATTCGTGCAGCGCGAATTGGGTTTCGAGTCGCTGATGGCGAACAGCCTGGATGCCTCGAGCGATCGCGATTTCGTGATCGAGTTCGCCTTTGTCTGCGCGCTCGTCGCCGAGCATCTCAGCACCTGGGCCGAAGAATGGATTCTGTGGTCCACCTGCGAGTTCCAATTCCTGCACTTGCCCCAGGCGTTTTGCACCGGTTCGTCGATCATGCCCCAGAAGGTCAACCCCGACGTGCTCGAGCTTACCCGCGGCAAAACGGCTCGGGTGTTGGGCAACCTGCAATCGCTGCTGGTGCTGGTCAAGGGTTTGCCGCTGGCCTACAACCGCGACCTGCAAGAAGACAAACAGCGCGTGTTCGATTCGTTCGACACCGTGGCCCAGTGTCTGGCACTGGCAGCGCCGCTGGTCGCGGGCGCCGTGCTGAACCGGCCCGGCCTCGCCGCGCGGATCGAGTCGGGTTATATGGATGCCACCACGCTGATGGAATACCTGATCGCCCGGCGCATTCCGCAACGCACCGCGCACGAACTTGTGGGCCGGCTGGTACGTCGCGCCATGGAAATGCAAGTGCCCTTGGCCGAACTGCCCTTGTCTGAATTCCAGCAGGCCGAACCCACGCTCGATGCCGAGGTCTATGGCGTGCTGGGCGTGGCCCGGGCTGTCGCAGCATTTGTCAGCTATGGGTCTTCCGGACGCGAACAGGTGGCCGAGCAAGTGCGCCGGTGGCGCACGCGGCTGGGTGTCGCCGAGCCTGCCCCGTAACCCCCGTACCGTCCGCCGCGGCCCCCGCACCGTGCAGCGTGGCCGGTGCAAGTCGATTCCCAACCTCACTTGGCCAGAGTTCGATGCGAAAGTTCGACCGAGTTGACACCCGCAACGCAGGATTTACTTACCCACGGACGGCCCCACCACGACGATTTCTCGTGCACAAGGCCCGCCCCGCCATGTTGAACTGCTTGCGACGCCAACGGCTGGCACTGGCCGCGGTTTTCGCCTGGCTGCCGCTCGTCGCCAACGGCCAACCGGCGCCGGCGGCCTCCGGATCTTCCGTGCCCGCGGCGGCCGTGTCCGATGCCGCGACGACCAACGCCGCTTTGAAAACCGCGCCGGCAGCCGGCGTGGGGGCCGTTGCGGTCGATCCGTTGGTGGCCGAGGTGCTGGCACTCAAACTCGAGCGACCTGAAGAAATTTCTCGAGGTGTCAACGTGCTGCTCAACCTAGGGCAGCCGGCGCTGGCCAAGCAACTGCTCGAACGCCTGACCGGCGCCGATCTCGATACCGCGGCCTTGGCCGATCTGGGGCGCCGCCTGGGTGCCACCACGTTCCTGCGCTGGGCCCATGTGCCTGAACTAGCACCCCAGGCCGAAGCGTTTGCCCGCCGCGTGTGGGAGGCGGGCCAAACCACCGCGCGCGATCCCGCACGCTTGGCGACCAGTATCGACGAACTCGGCGACCCTCAGCGCGCCCCGCTGGCTACCGCAGCGCTCGTCGGCGCCGGGCCGGCCGGTGCCGTGGCCTTGATCGAAGTGCTCGCCGATCCGCGCCAATCGCCCCGACACGAATTCGTCGCCGACACGCTCCTGGCCATGCCCGGCGAAGCCGTCCCACCCTTGATTGCCGCACTAGAGACTGACGACGCCCAGGGCTTTGCTCGCTTCGCGAGCGTGTTGGCACGATTGGGCGACCAGCGGGCAGCGATCGATCTCTTGCGATTCACACTGGCAGACGATGCCACGCGCCGCGCTGCGGCCGAGCGCGCCCTGCAGGCGCTTCAGGGGTATGTGCCTGGCGCCGCGCGCGCCCTAGCCATGTTGGCCGCGCAGGGGCGCGCCGCGCTGGCCGAGGGAGAGCGACTGGCCGCCACGGAATCCGTGGTCGCACGCTGGACCTGGAACGCGCGCCAGCTCCGCCCGGAGCCGCGCGACTTGCCCGCCCCGAGCGCACAGGCCCAGGCGGCGCTCGCCCCATTGCAGGTGGCGCGCCAGCATCTTCCGGACGATACCGAGTTGGCATACGACTACTACCGGGCACTCGTTACCACCAGCGGGCCGCACCCCTCCGAAGCCGTGCAGCGCGCCCTGGCCCGTGAAAGCGATACTTGGTGTGAAGAATTGTTGGACCGCGCGCTGGCCGACCATCGCCGCGAACTGGCAGTCGAAGTGCTGGCGCACCTGGCCGAACGGGGCGATGCCGGCTGGTTGGCGCACCGCGCGCCGCGCCTGGCCGGCGTGACCCAAGCGCTGGCACACGCCGATGCGGAAATTCGCTGGGCCGCGCTGGGTACGATCGCGCGGTGGAAACCGCAGACAACGTTCCCCGGCACCAGCCTGGTGACCCAGGCCACGTCTTGGTTCGTGCAGGCCACCGGTCTGCCCCGCGCCGTGGTGGCCGATCCCCGCGCGCATGAAGCACAACGCCTGGCCGGCCTGCTGACCAGCGTGGGTTATCAGGCCGAGATTGCCACCGATGGACGGTCGCTGTTCCAACTAGCGGCCGACATGCCCGATTGTGAAATGATTCTGCTTTCACCCGCCCTGAACTGCCCGACCGCAGCCGAAACCTTGGCCATGTTGCGGCACGATGCACGTACGGCGCTCGTCCCTGTGGCGCTGGTGGCGGAGGCCGCGCAGTTTCCAGGCGCCGAGAAACTCGCTGCGAGCCAGGCCGCCGTGGCGGCCTTATATCGTCCGCACGACGAAGCGGGGGTGCGCTACCTGTTAGACCGATTGGGCGCCATCACCTCGCGACGCCCGGCCTCGGCCGAGGCGCGCTTGGCGCGCGCACAGACCGCGTTGGGTTGGATGGCCGAATGGAGCGCCGGGCGCTCGCCGTTCGATTTAGCACCGGCGGTCGTGGCCGCGGGTCGTGCGGCGTTTGATCCACGGCTGGGCGCCGGCGCCATGTTGGTGTTGGCTGATCAGCCCTCGGCCGCGGCGCAACGGCGCCTGGTGGACCTGGCCAGCCATGTGGGGCGCCCCGTCGAGTTGCGCCGTAGCGCTGCGGCGGCCTTCGTCACCAGCGTCGATCGGCATGGGGTGCTATTGACCGCTGCCGAGGTTCTCGATCAGTACACGCGGTACAACGGCAGTGCCTTGGAAGATGGTCAGACCCAGGCCGTGTTGGCCTCGATTCTCGACGCCTTGGAATCCTCTCCCGAGCCTGCTGCCCCGCGCTGATCACCGGGCCGGCCGCGCGACGCAAGTTGCCGCCGGCTCACCGGGACCAAAGAGCCTCGCCGGCCATGAACCGACCCCCCACTTCCATCCACCCGGCTTCCTCTGCCGCGCTGCCCGGAATCATCGGTTCCTCGCCGGCGATGCAGCGGGTGTATCAGCTCACGCGGCAGGTGGCCAAAAGCCAGGCTTCGGTGCTGTTGTTGGGCGAAACCGGCACCGGCAAAGAGCTGATTGCACACGCCGTACACCACCAAAGCCCTCGCACCAAGGGGCCCTTCGTGCGCGTGAACTGCGGCGCGCTGAGCGAGAGCTTGCTCGAAAGCGAGTTGTTTGGACACGTGCGCGGCGCGTTTACCGGCGCTGTGGAAAACCGCACCGGCCGCTTCGAGGCCGCGCACGCCGGCACCATTTTCCTCGACGAAATCAACTCCACCACGCCCCTGCTCCAAGTCAAGTTGCTGCGCGTGCTGCAAGAACGCGAATTCGAACGGGTGGGCGACACGCAAACCGTGCGAGTCGACGTGCGCGTGGTGGCCGCCAGCAATCGCGACCTTCTGGAGGAAGTGGGGGC
>CAYSXM010000268.1:0-6183 GCA_964434905.1 uncultured Pirellulales bacterium
CTGGCCCTGCCGCGGAGCGACTGGCCCTGCCGCGGAGCGACTGGCCCTGCCGCGGAGCGACTGGCCCTGCCGCGGGGCGTCCGTCACCCTGTTCGATTGGCAGGGCAGGTGCTATTCCGACCCCGTGTTCAGCACGGGCTGGGTGTGGCGGTCGCTGCAAAGTACCACCAGCAAATTGCTGACCAGCGCGGCGCGGCGTTCGCTGGTTAGTTCCACCACCTGTCGTTGGGCCAGGTGATCCAGCGCCATTTCGACCATGCCGACGGCGCCCTCGACGATTTTCGATCGGGCGGCCACGACGGCTTGGGCCTGTTGCCGCTGCAGCATGGCGGCGGCGATCTCCGGAGCATAAGCCAGGTGGTTGATCCGTGCCTCGAGCACTTCCACGCCGGCCTTGTGTAGTCGTTGGTCGATTTCGACCTTCAGTTGGTCGGAAACTTCGCGCGTCGAGCCGCGCAGCGAAAGCACGTCGTCGGTGCTGTCGTAGGGATAGTGGCTAGTCAAAGTGCGCAGGGCCGATTCGCTTTGCAGATGGACATAGTCCTCATAGTCATCGACTTCGAACACGGCTTCAACCGTGTTGACCACCTTCCAGACGACCACCGCCGATATCTCGATCGGATTTCCGTCACGGTCGTTCACCTTGGTGGGTCTCCGAGAAACTTTCTGCGCTTGCAGCAGCCGGCCTTCGGGGCTTTTGACTTCGGGTGTCGTCTGTTGTCCGGTCTCGAAATTTCGTGCCCGTAGCGATATTTTCTTCTTGGAGAAAAACGGATTCACCCAGAAGAATCCATTCTCCTTGGTTGTGCCTTGGTACTTACCGAACAGCAAGTACACCCGGGCCTGGTTGGGGGCCACGGCTTGGAACCCGCCCAAACCGATGACCGCGGCTATCAGCAACAAGATGCCAGTGACCACGTGCAGGCCGAGAATGCACAGCAACCCCAGTGCCAAGAGCGCGATCACTGCCACCAAGGCCATCCAACCCGACAGGGCGCGATACGGTTGTTCCTGCATCATGGGCCAATTCCTAGACTGAACAAGACGCGAGACGAGTCTGACGAGAACTTGAATCCGGGTCGCACTCCGCGCCTACGAGAAATTCTCGTGGTCCACGCAGCGGATTGTCCTCTGTGGTAACCGATGTCGGCCACGGTCGGCAATCCGCGGTCGTTTCTCGCGGATTGCACCAGGGGTGTTGGAGGGTCCGCGGACTCGATCTCGCGGCGCGGCGCTATTCGCCGCACCCACTGCCCGCGCGGGTGGTCAACTGGTGAGTGCCGAGCAGGAACCCTATACTGTTCGTCGCACGGCCGCTTTCCGTCATCGTCTTCCACGGGTTCGTCGCCTAGGCATTGCCGCGTGAGTTTCGCAGTAGCCAATTCGCCTGTGGTCGTGCTTGGCGCCGGCATCAACGGTTGCGCGCTGGCGCGCGAGCTGGTGCTCAACGGGGCCTCGGTCTGGCTGATCGACACGGGCGATGTGGCCGGCGGCACCACGGCCTATTCCTCGCGGCTGATTCACGGCGGCTTGCGCTATTTGGAATATGGCGAATTCGATCTGGTTCGCGAGTCGCTGGGCGAGCGCACCTTGCTGCTGCGGTTGGCGCCGCATTTGGTGCGGCCGCTGGAATTAGTCGTCCCCACGCGCAGCCGCGCGGGTGGGTTGTGGGTATCTGCGCGGCGGTTCCTGGGCCTGCAGCGCGCCACAGCCAAGGCTCGCCCGCGCGGCCTGTGGCTGGTTCGCTTGGGGCTGTGGTTCTACGACCGCTATGCGCAAGATCCCACGTTGCCCCGGCACCGAGTGCGGGGGGCACGCGACCCGGATCGCATTCCGTTCCATGCCGAAAAATATCCCTGGCAGTGCGCCTATTTCGACGCGCAGGTGCAATACCCCGAGCGATTCGTGCTCGACCTGGTCGAAGATACCCGTCGCGCGGCGCAGGAAGCCGGAACCGAATTTCGCCTGTTTACCTATCACCATGCGGCGCTGGTCGGAACGACCATCGAGGTGCGGCGCGGTGCGGCGGGTACCGATTCCCCCGTGGCAAGCTGCGCGCCCGGCGCCGTGGTCAACGCCACGGGCGCTTGGGTCGACGAAACGCTGCGCCAGCTCGACATTTCTTCCCCACGCCTGCTGGGTGGAACCAAAGGGAGCCATTTCTTTACGTCCCACGCCGCGCTGCGGCAGACCTTGAACGGCCGTGGGCTATACGCCGAGGCCAGTGACGGACGCCCGGTGTTCGTCTTGCCATTTGGCACCGGCACCTTGGTAGGCACGACCGATTTGCATTTCACGGAACCACCGGAAACCGCGGTGGCCACGTCGGAGGAACTGGATTACTTGGTGGGCGTGGTCAACGATCTGTTGCCGCAAACCGCGCTCTGTCGGACCGATATCGACTGGCACTACAGCGGTGTTCGGCCGCTGCCTAATACCGATGGCAAGGCGGCCGCGGCGATCACCCGTCGACATTGGCTGGAAGCCAACCGGCGCTCCGCGGTGCCGCTCTATTCGCTGATCGGGGGCAAGTTGACAACGTGCCGTTCGTTGGCCGAACACGAAGCACCGCGCTTGTTGGCGCACCTGGGCCTGTCGCCGCGGATGACCTCGCGCGACCGGCCGTTGCCCGGTGGCGCTGGCTGCCCGGCTTCCCCCTCCGAGCGCGACGCGCTGTGCCAGACCTGGGCCCAACAGTTGAGGCTGCCGGCGGAAACGGTGGTGGCTACCTTCGCGCTCTTGGGCATGCGCAGTCTAGCGGCCCTGGCGGGTGCCGACCCCGACGACCAATTGTTCGGAACGGTTCTGCCCCGGGCGCTGGTGCGCTGGATGATCGAGCACGAATGGGTGACTACGCTAGACGATCTGGTCGAACGGCGCTTGATGTTGGTGTTCGCACACCCGCTGGCCCGTCGTACGGTGACGGAACTTGCCGATCTGATGGTCTCTGCCGGCAAGCTCAGCGCGGCCGACCGCGAAGGCGCGATCAACCATTTGGGCCTGCGATTGCGGCAGCATTTCGGCAAACAGTGGACCGAATAACGCGTGCCCGATGACCGAAATGACGTGACCAGTCGGTCACGCCGCGCCTTCGATCTTGGTGATCTTGACGAGGGTCGATAGCTGGCGATGGCCCGTCTTGCGACGCGAGTTCTTGCGGCGGCGCATTTTTTGCACGACGAGCTTGGGTCCTTGTTCTGGCCCCAGCACTTCGCCCTCGACCTTGACGCCTGCCAGGAGCGGCTTGCCCAGTTGCAGGCCCGCCCCGGTGCCAACGGCCAGCACGCTCTCGAAGACGAGTCTCGCACCCGACGGCGCGTCGCGAAAATCGACGACAACTTCGTCACCTTCGGAGACCTGAAATTGCCTGCTGCCGTCTCGAAAAATCGCGTACATGATGACCCTATTGGCTCAAGATTCGCCGACACGCCGCGCGGCCTGTCGACCCGTCGTCAACACTTCAACCACCGCGAACCGGCCTGGCCACCTGGCACCCGCTGCGGCGCGCCCCACCAGCTCCGGCAAGCCCGGCAGGGCCTGACCAGGCCGCGACCCAGCGCACCATCGTGGTCGAGTGGCGCCGCCAAGTGGACGACTGCGTCGCGCCGAATTATTGGCCCAGACCAACCGCGAGCCCCAAAGTTTACCGCTCTAGCGGCGTGGCGTCGAGACTTCCGGCTGGTTAAAGCGGATTTCTCGGCCCGTTCCGTCCTCACAGGCAATGACCAGGTGCTCCGGCATAACTCCCTCTCGGCCAAGGACTTGCACCGAGATCTCTTGCTCGTCCTCCAGCCGGGTCAATTCGCGCCGCTTGCGATTGCTGAGGTAACTGGCGACCTCGTCCGAAACGGTCACCGTGATCTTGGCCACGTCGTCGCGTTGGGCAGCCAGCATGAGCAATCGCATCACCTCGATGGCCATGCTCTCCGCCGATTTTACCACCCCCGTACCGATGCAGCCGGGACACTCGCGAAACACGCTTCGTTTCAGGCTGGGGCGAATGCGCTGGCGGGTCATTTCGATGAGGCCAAACGGGCTGGTCCGCAAGATCTTGGTGCGTGCCCGGTCGCGTCGCACCGCGTCGCGCAGGGCGCGTTCCACGCCGCGTCGGTGTCGCTCTCGTCGCATGTCGATGAAGTCGTTGACAATCACTCCGCCCAGGTCGCGCAGGCGTAACTGTCGCGCGATTTCCTTAGCGGCCAAGACATTCATTTGATAGGCGGTTTCCTCGGCGTTGTCGCGAGCGCGGAAGCTCCCGCTATTCACGTCGATGGCCACCAAGGCTTCGGTCTGGTCGATGACGATCGAGCCGCCCCCCTTGAGTGGAACCTGGCGTGAATGGATCCGCGAAATCTCGTCTTCCAGGTCGTATTTGTGGAATAGCGGTTCACGGCCTTCGTAATACTGCAACCGGCTGACATAGCGCGGCATGACCATCTGCAAGAATTCCTTAGCGCGTTCATAGGCCCCCGGTTCGTCGATCAGAATCGAATCGACCTCGCCGGTGAAGATGTCGCGAATGGTGCGAATGATCATGTCGCTCTCTTCGTAAATCGCGCCCGGTCCGGTCGATTTACGCACGCGCCGTACAATCACTTTCCACAATCGCAACAGGTAGGCCAGATCGCGCGACAGTTCCTTCTTCGTGCGGTCCGATCCCGCGGTGCGCACAATGAACCCCAAGCCCTTGGGAGGATCGAGTTCGAGCATGATTTCGCGCAGCGTGCGACGAACGTCGTCGCCTTCGATCTTTCGCGACACGCCCACGCGCCCCAGGGCCGGCATCAGCACCAGGTACCGCCCCGGTATGCTGATATAGGTCGACAGGGTCGGGCCCTTGGTGCCGATGCCTTCCTTGATCACTTGGACCAGCACATCGTCGCCGCGCCGCAAGATCTGTTGGATCGGTGGTTTCACTCGCGGCCGTGCTCCCGGGCGATAGCGGCGGGGCCCGCGCCCCAGTGAAGGCTCTTCGCCCGATTCGTCGACGACCTCGTCATCGACTTCGTCGAAATCGTTGGCATCTTCGCCGGGCCCCTCGACATTGCGAAAAGGGCGACCTTCGCCTCCGGTCAAGGGTTTGTCGGGGTCGAAACCTCCTTGGCGGTAATACTGTGGTTCCACGTCGCTGATGTGCAGGAAGCCGTTGCGCCCCACGCCAAAATCGACAAACGCCGCTTGAATGCTCGGCTCGAGATTCACGACGCGCCCGCGATAGATGTTCCCCACGTAGTTGTCTTGGCTCGATCGCTCGATATACAGCTCCTCCAACTGTCCTGCCTCGATGATCGCAATCCGGCATTCCTCGGGTTGGGAAACGTTGATCAGCATCTCGTGCTTCATAGGTTTGCTTTCCTTGTTCGGAATTGATTTCAGGTGGTTGTCCGTCACCCCGCGGCCCGCTACAGGGGCAGGGCATTGGGCCGTCAGGGCGTGTCCTCGCCGACCACCGCGGGATCGGCGGCCAGAGGAGCTTGCCCGGCAAATTCGGCCGGCGTCTGGTGGTGCACTCGGGCACCTCGATCGGGCAGGCCCAGCACAACCTGGGTCCGCGCCAGTTCGCCGCCGGCCGACTCCACATCGTCCAGACCGAGCGCGGCCAGAATCTCGCGCGGTCGGGCCGTGCCCGCCGGCGACACCGCCACGCTCATTTCCAATCCTTCTTCGTCTAACACCAGGTCGACCAGCCAAGGGCGCAAGTCGACCGTTACCTCGCGATCAGGTCGCGCGACTAGATAACTCGAGGTTGCCAGCAGGGTTGCCACGCGCCGGGCCACTTCCTCGCGCCGCTCGGCAGGTAACGTTACGCGGTACACCGCCAAGACTACGCGGGCCTTGGCCGCGCCTGGGGGCAATAGCTCGGCGGTGGTGAATTCCAAGTCCGGCGGCGCGTGCGCCGTCAGGCTTTCGATCAACTCGGCGGCGCTGCGTTCATCGGCTAGTTCCAGTTCCATGACCTCTTCCCAGCCGGCCACGCCGACCGCCAGGGCCAGGGGAAACGTCATGCGCGGCTTGGGATGAAATCCTTCGCTCATGCCCAGCGCCAATCCGGCTCTGCGAAAGGTCCGTTCCAAGGCGCGCAGCAGATCCTTGTGGCTGATCCAGCGTAGATCGCCCATTTTTCGAAATCGCAAGCGGAATCGTCGTCGTACCGTCACTTCGCGCGTCTCCGTTGGGGCACGG
>CAYSXM010000269.1:0-6177 GCA_964434905.1 uncultured Pirellulales bacterium
GACCCCGAACCCGCAAGGGGTTTGGGGCAAATAACTTCTAGTGCAGCGGGAGTTGCCTCGGATTCGTCAAAGGAAGACGGACGCTGCGCTAGCGCTTGCCGCGCCGGCCCGAGTGCCTTTTGGCGCCGCCCCGGGCGCTACCCGGCTGGCGTACGGCGGGGCGCGCTTGGTGTGGGGCCGGCAGTTCGTGCGATTCCGCAGGAGGTGCCGCGACGCGCGAGGGTCGACCGACGGTGAGGCTCAGCCGGGCCAACACGTCGTCGGCGCTGGGTGTGGCGCCGGACCCTTCGGTGAGCGATAGCCGGGCCAACAGCGCGGCGCCGCGGGGGGAGTCATTCGGCTGGGAATTCAACGTCGTGCGATCGGTCATGGTTTAACCCGGGGGCTGTCGCCCGTTGTCACGCCGACGAAGTGCCCAGCGGGGCGCTCTCTGCGTGAACTCTATCTTCCACAGTATCCTCGACCGATTCGCAGGGCAATTCCACGGTTTGCGGCGGTAACGTTGCAAGAGGTAATTCCTGGGGGAAATACCGCTCGACCACCTCATAAAAATCGGCCGGCGACGCCACGTTGGCCACCTGGGTGCGGAACTCCCGGGCGCCTGGGCGCCCCTGGGCGTAACAACAGGCATATTTCCGCATCAGAACGGTGCCTTTACGAGGGCCGAAGCGCTCGACGACCAATTGGTAGTGCTGTAACAACAGCGCGCGTTGTAACGCCAGCGACGGTTCGGCAGGCACCACATCGCCACGCAATGCCGCGGCCGCTTGTTGGAACAGCCAGGGTTTTCCCAGCGCGGCGCGGGCGATCATCACGCCATCCACGCTATATCGCCGGAAGGCCTCGACCACGGCGGCGGCCGAACCGAGATCGCCGTTGCCGATCAGCGGAATGCGCCGCAGGTAGGGCTTGATCTCAGCGATGCGGTCCCAATCGGCGCGTCCCTTAAAAAAATCTTGGGCTGTGCGGCCGTGCACGGTCAATGCGGCCGCGCCCGCCCCCTCGACCACCTGGGCCACGTCGATGGCGTTGATTTTGTCGCGCGTGCAGCCCAACCGAATCTTGGCTGTGACCGGAGTTGGCGCGCACGCGGCGACCACGCGCTCGATGATCTGGCCCATGCGCTCGGGGCACTTGAGCAAGTAGGAACCGCTGTGGGCCCGTTCGGTAACCTGTTTGACGGGGCAGCCGAAGTTCAGGTCGACCACGCTCACCTGAAAGTCGTGTGCTAGCCGATGGCCGACCTGGGCCAGCGTTTCAGGATCGTTGTCCCACATTTGCACGGCCAAGGGGCGTGCTTCGTCGCGCACGCCCCACAGTCGGTCGGGGTGGGCGTCGACTTCGTCTTGCCGGGCAAAGGCGCGGGCGCTGATCATTTCGGTGGCTTGCAGGCCCACGCCCCCGAACCCGCGCACCACCTGGCGAAAGGCATAGTTAGTGAAGCCCGCCATGGGGGCTTGCAGCAACGGCGGATCGACCAGCACGTGGCCGATCCACAGTGGCGCAACCCGCACGGACCCCAGTGGTTCCAAATTCGGTTCCATGCTGGTCATTGTAGCCGGTTTCGCGCGGCGCGGTGGTCGTGGTGCGGCTGCCGGTTCTGTTTCGAAGGCCCTGGCCAAGAATTCCTGGACATTCGACCGACCCGCTCGCTACGATCACCTGCGCGGCGAGGGGCGACTCGCCCGGTTCCCAGTGGCAGGCAAAGAACAAGGGGCTTGAAGCATGGCCAAACGTACTACCAAACGTACTACCACGCGACGGACTTCCAACAAACCAGCCGCGAAGACGACCTCGCGCAGGGGGGCGCCGAAACGCGGCAGCGCGCGCCGATCGGCAGCCGCGAGCAATGCCGCGGGCGACGACGCAGTCAAAATCTGTTTCGAGCGCATTCTGCCCGACGAACTGGATTTCGACGCCCGCGCGCGCCGGGCGATGCGCGGGATGATGGTCGAACGCTCGCTGGCTCCGCTCGACGCCAACGGGGTGGAGCACGTCGCCCGGATGGCGGTGGTGCTGACCAAGAAATGGGCGGCGGGGTCGACGCTCATGTGCCGGTTTCTCGATGGCAGCCCCAAGATGAAGCAAAAAGTCGAGGCCCTGGCGCACCAATGGGAAAAGCACGCCAATATCAAATTCAAGTTCGTGACGAGTGGCCCGGCGCAGATCCGGATTTCGTTTTTCGCCGACAGGGGTTCGTGGTCGGCCGTGGGGCGCGATGCGCTGGTGACGCAGGTCTTTCCCCTGCATCAGCCGACCATGAACTTTGGCTGGCTGCGCGACGACACCCCTGACGTCGAGTACACGCGTGTGGTGTTGCACGAGTTCGGCCATGCGCTGGGTTGCATTCATGAACACCAATCGCCGACATTTTCACGCCAGTGGAACGGGCAGCAAGTGCTGCGCCATTTCTCGGGGCCGCCGAATTTCTGGACACCGCAACAGATCGAGCACAACGTGCTCAAGAAGTACTCGCCCCAGGGGATTATCGCCACATCGTTCGATCCGCAGTCGATCATGTTGTATGCCTTCGACGGGGCGTTGTTCGCCGATCATTTGGGGCCCACCAACACCAACAACAAGCTTTCGCCGACCGACATCGCACAGATCGCCCGGCTGTATCCCAAATAGCCCCCCTGACGGAATGAGCGTCCTTGCCCCGTCACCAGAGGTCGGCTAGACTCGCGCTTGCATGCCAAAGAGAGGCAACCGGTTTGGGCTGCGCACCATAGGGCGGTCTGGGCGGTTGCGGGGCCGGAGGGTGGCGTGCGCCTGGGGACCGCCGCGCGATGGGCCTGATGCAGTTCTTGGTGCACGACACCTCGCGACTATCGGCCGATGTTCTCGAGCGGATCTATTTCGCCGGGCTCGATCAGGTACCGTGGCCGGTGCGCGTGCGGCGCACTCCGGTCGGCTTGTCGATCGAGCGCGACGGCAGTGAATCGGGTAACCTGCGCGTACCTTGGGCAGTTGAGGGTCGGGGCGAGCTGATGCTGGGCACTGCGAGCCTGATGGAGCGTGCTGCGCCCTACCAGTTGGAAGTCGAGTTGGCGCGAGGCTATTTGAACCAGGTACGTGGCGCACTGGCCGACTGGCAGGCGATTGGACTGGGGCCGCCCGCGCCGCTAACCGCTGCCTTGGGGACTGCCTTGCGGGCATTTGCCGAGGCGGCCACACGGCAGCACGACCCCCCCAGCGCGGCTCAAGCGGCGGAGCGCGCCTTGGCAGCCACGAGCGCTGCCTCTCGATTGTTGATCGAGGCCTATGCCGAGCAGGCCCTGGCGGTTCGACATCGCATGTCGAGCAAGCTCGATGTGGAATTCGGCTGCGGCCTGGGCAACGCACTGCCGGAAGGTGAATCGGTGCGCAACCTGGGCGAGGTGTGCCACCAGGCCATATTGCCTTGCGCCTGGCCCCAGGTGGAGTCGACCGAGGGAAACCGCGACTGGTTGTTGGTCGACGCCCAGATCGCCTGGTGCCGGGCGCATCGGCTACGCGTGGTGGCGGGTCCGCTCGTAGCCTTCGATCGGGTGGGCCTGCCCGATTGGCTTTGCCTGTGGGCGGGCGACTTGACGAGCTTGAGTTCGTTTGTGCGCGAGTACGTGCGCGAGGCGGTCACGCGCTATCGCGGGCAGGTCGATCAGTGGATCGGTTGGAGCCGGCCGTATGCCATGAACGGTTTGGATCTGAGCGAGGAAGACACGTTGCGATTGGCCGTACAGGTGGTGGAAACCCTGCGCACCGTCGATGGAAAAACACCGCTGTGCGTTTCGTTCGATCAACCTTGGGCCGAACACATGGGGCGCAGCGAGTACGACCTGTCGCCCTGGCACTTGGCAGACGCGCTGGTGCGGTCGGAACTAGGCCTGACCTCGATTCGATTGGAATTCAACGTCGGGTATCAGCCCGGTGTGACCCAGCGCGATGTGGTCGACGTGGGACGGCAGCTTGATCTGTGGAGCCAATTGGGGTTGCCGCTGGATGTGCAGTTGGCGGCGCCTGCCGCGGTGGGCGACGACCCCTTGGCCCGTGGCGTGGCACGCGTGGCCGGTCGCGCGGGCATGGACCCCTGGACGCCCGCGGCCCAAGCAAGCTGGGCGCGCGAGCGGATCCCGTTTTTTCTGGCCAAGCCCTATGTGCGCAGCGTGGCCTGGAGCCAACTGAGCGACGCGACGATTCACGATCTGCCGTTTGCCGGCATGTTCGACGCCGGGCACCGCGCCCGCGAGGTGCGCGAGGTATTTCGCGAATTGCGCCTGGCGCACCTGGCTTGAACCCGAATCGTTTGCGCACGGGCGGTTTCGTGCGGGGCTTGCTGGCCGTGCGAGATCGATCAACCGGCACTGCGCCAGGGCAGCGATAGCCGCTGGCCGTGGGCGCGATGTTTTTCGTCGAATGCGCGCAGCTCGAACGTGGCACCGTCGGCCGCTAGTTCGCAGCGCACCCAACCGTTGGGGTCTTGCTTGACAAAGGGGTACGCCGTGGGTGGCAAGTTCACCAAGTGAATTCCATCGCGCTCGGCATGGCCCCAGTGGTGCGTGTGGCCGAACACATAGGCCTTGACCTGGCGTCGGGGGACCAATTCGGCGAAAAGTGCCGCTGTGTCCTTCAAGCCCGAACCGCCGTTCGCTGCCTCGACCGGGTGATGGTGACCTAGCACCACCGCCGGGCGATCGGGTCGCTTGTCGAGTTCCGCGGCCAGCCAGGCAATTTGCGCTTCGCCCAGCTTGCCGGGCGTTACGTTGGTCGATTCGAGCGAGTCGAGCAAGAACCAATTCACGCGCTCGGTTTCAATGACGGCCACCTGGTGCTCGACCAAAGCCGATTGGCCATCGGCCTCTGCGGAAAATCGCGCGCGGAACTGGGCGCGGTCATCGTGGTTGCCCAGCGCCATATGGACTGGCAGGCCAGCCTGGCGAAGCGGATCTAGCAACATTCCGAGTTGGGTATAGTCGGCGGCTTGGCCATCGCGAAAGGCGCAGTCGCCATCGATCAGCACGCCGGCCGGTTGTCCGGCGTCGGCTAACGCTTCGCGCACGGCACGGGCCAGGTTCTGCGTGAGGTTCACGCCCGAGTGCTCGTGCCCTGGGTCGCCGGCCACATGGGTATCGGAAAACAGCGCCCACACATCTTGTCGGCGTGAGGCTGCTTCAGCCTGGCGTGACCAAACCAGCCCCAGCGCGCCCGCGGCCGCGCCCGTGAGGAATTCGCGGCGACCCACTGGCGGTAGGTAAATCGGCATGGCAGTTTGCTCCGCGGGATTACGCAGGTGGAAGTCGATGCTGGTGGGGCAGACGGTCTTCTGGTGTCGTGCCAATTGCCGCTTTGCACTTTGGGAGGCGACGCTGGCCGTGCGGTAGGCGATTCTACAGTGGCGTGCGCCGCAACCGCAAACTATTGGCCACCACCGATACGCTGCTTAGCGCCATGGCACACGCAGCCGCGGTCGGAGATAAACGCCACGCCGAACCCCACCAGGGGGCCAACACGCCCGCGGCTGCTGGCAGCAGCACCGCGTTGTATGCAAACGCCCACCACAGATTTTGGTGGATGGTGCGCAAGGTGGCCCGGGCCAGCCGCACAGTCCGCACGACGCCGCGCAGGTCGTTGGCCACCAACACCACGTCGGCCGCTTCGATGGCCACATCGGCGCCGGCCCCCAGGGCGATGCCCACGTCGGCAGCGGCCAGCGCGGGCGCGTCGTTGATGCCATCGCCCACCATGGCGACCACGCGGCCCTCCGTACGCAGGCTGGTCACGACGGCTTGTTTTTGAGCAGGGCGCACCTGGGCCAACACGTCGCGCACGCCCACCCGCGCCGCCACGGCGGCGACCGTTTGTGGGTGGTCTCCGCTGGCGATGCGCACTTCGAGGCCCATAGCCTGCAAGTCGGCGATCGCGGCGGCGCTGTGCGGGGCAATCACATCGGCCACGGCCACGATCCCCAACAGGTGGCCTGCGGCAGCGACCAGCAACGGCGTTTCTCCCTCGGATCGAAGCGATTCGAGGTGCGAGCGTTGGGCCTCGCAATCGATTCCCGCGGCCGTCAAGAGATCCTCGTTGCCGACCACCACCTCGACCCCGTCGCGCCGCGCGCGGACTCCTTGCCCCGGCACGGTTTCCAACGATTCGGCGGGCACCACCGTGAGCTTCTGTTTGCGCGCCGCTTCGACAATG
>CAYSXM010000270.1:0-6161 GCA_964434905.1 uncultured Pirellulales bacterium
CCGACCTGGGAAAAACCGAGGCCTGGCTCGTGCTCGACGCCGAACCGGGCAGCCGAATCTACGCCGGCTTGCGCTCCGGCTGCGACCGCGCTACGCTCGCCCGCGAAACCGCGCGGCAGGCGTGTGAAGCCTGCCTGCACTGGTTCGAGCCGCGTCCCGGCGATTGTTTGTTTCTGCCGGCCGGCGCCGTGCATGCTCTGGGGGCCGGCCTGCTGGTGGCTGAACTGCAGCAGGCCAGCGATACCACCTATCGCCTTTTCGATTGGAACCGTCTGGGGGCCGATGGCCAACCGCGAGCGTTACACATCGCACGGGCCTTGGAAGCCATCGACGATCGACTGGGCCCGCTGGCGCCGGTCGTGCCACAACCGAACATGAATGGCGTTTGCGAACAGCTCTTGGTTTGCCCCTATTTCGTGTGGGAACGCTGGCATCTGGACCATCTCACGACCCTGGGCGGCGACAATCGCTGCCGAATTGTGACCGTTATCGCAGGCGCCGCGGCGGTCAACGGCGATGCTAGCCCAAAGCCGTTGGGGCCCGGCGAGACCATATTGTTGCCCGCTAGTTGTGGCCGGGTATCCGTCGCGCCCGCGGATCGAACGACGCTACTAGTGGGGTATATCCCTTAATCGATCACGTATCACCCCGCATGCCAGGCCGGACTAGTTCAGGTCCCAGTCTGTCCGCTGCAAGAACCCCGCAATCGGCTTACCTTTCCAGTCAACAACTCCTTTTAGATTAGCAAGTTACGATCGGTTCAAGGGCCCGAAACCAGACGCCGATTGAAGTGCTAGGCGGGGGGCCGGACAGCGATCCAGACTTGGCATCGAGGGAATCGATGGCGGCGCCTATAATCGCCCACCCCCGAAATCCAGCAGCGATTCGGCTCGAAACGCCGCTCGCATGGCCGAAAGCGCCGGCCAGTTGTCGTTAGTGCCCGACGAATGGTTGCCGAACGGGGGAAGGAGCCCAAGGATGCGTACATCGCCGCTTCGCGCCAGGCGCGTCCGTGTTGCCAGATCAATCCTCCGGCGTTCAAGAACGCGGCAGTTCAGCTTGGGCGCAGCGCTGCTAGGGGCACTGCTGGTGGCTCTAGCGGGCTGCCAGAGCCTGGCCTGGCCCCACCTGTTCGGCAATGGCCCTGCAGAGGTCCAACAGCGACAGGCGCACCAATTCGACCCCTATCCCGACGGCGACCTGGGGGGTGGCGATACGACCGGTACGCGTCCGTTGGGCTATCTGAACCCGCCCCCCGAGCCCCAAAAAGCGCGCTGGAACACGCAAAGCAATCTCCGGGGCGTGGGTGTTCGCTAGCCGTTTGAGTGCGGCATCTTCGGGCGGTGTTCGACAATCGACGATTGCCGCTGTCGGCCCCTGGGGCCTGGTCTCTCCGGGCAGTAGAATGGGGCCCCTGGCCATTCGCGCTGTTGCCCGTGCTTATCTGCTGGAAGTGACCCGAGATGAAACGCGCCCCGTTCCGCAAGCGTTACCGCCGCAAGCCTCCGACCGATAAGTTGGCGCCTCCCCTTAGCCAAGAGCTCCACGGCAAATCTGCCGCACCGCAACGCCTGCAAAAGATTCTCGCCGCCGCCGGGCTAGGCAGCCGTCGTTCTTGCGAGGCCCTGATTGCAGCGGGGCGAGTGGAAGTCGATGGCCAAGTTGCCAGCGAACTGGGGTGTTGTGTTGACCCGCGAAACCAAGAAATTCGTGTCGACGGCACCGCATTGGCCAAGTCGCGACGTGTCTATTTCCTGGTCAACAAGCCGACCGGCATTGTTTCGACCAACCGTGACCCGTCGGGCAGGCCCCGTGTGATCGATCTGGTGCCCAAAGGCTTTGGCCACGTTTACACGGTGGGCCGTCTGGATCTGTCGAGCGAAGGCTTGATTTTGGTAACCAACGACGGCGAGCTGGCCAACCGGCTGACGCACCCCCGCTACGAAGTACCCAAGGTGTACATGGTATTGGTGGCGGGCGTGCCCTCGGACGAAAGCCTGGCAAAACTGCAGCAGGGCGTGCACCTGGCCGAGGGGCGCGCCCACGTCGACCGCCTGCGGGTGGTGAAAAGCCGGCGCCAAAGCACGCAGTTGGAAATGGTGCTTCGCGAAGGGCGCAATCGCGAAATTCGTCGGCTGCTGGCCGCTGTGGGGCACAAGGTACTGCGATTGAAACGGGTGGCCATGGGCCCCCTGCGATTGGCCGATCTGCCGGTGGGCGAAGTCCGCCGACTAGAGCCACGCGAGGTGAAGGAATTGATCCACGCGTCGCGTCAATCGCACGACCGTCGGACGCCCGATGCAACGACCTCGACGGCCACGTCTGCGGCGGTAGCAGGCCCGGTGGAAGACGCGCGTCCGCGGCGGTGGCAATCGCGCCCTGGCAAGCCGCACTCGGGGCGCCAGGCCGCGCAACGTCGGTCGCGGCGCAAGTTGTTGATTGCCGACGGTCGTTCGACCTCGCGGCCCGCGGCCGCCCCGACCGACGGAGGCCAGGATCGCACGCCCAGCAAGTTGCGAGTTTCGCGAAAGACCGGCGTCGCCGCTGCCCATCGCCCAGTGCCACGGCCAGGCGGCAAACCCGGCGCCAACACCGGCCGCTCACGTCGCCGTACTCGACCAGCCAAGGCTCACGGATGATGGGGTTCACCCATTTTGCCGACCATGCCTGGTCGGGCACCGTGCGGGTTCATCACCAGCGCCCGCTGGCACGCGACACTTTTCTTCTGCGTCTGGAGTGCGCGGAGGTCGCGCGGCAGATCACGCCGGGCCAGTTCGTGATGCTGCGCCTGAGCGAATCAAGCGACCCGTTGTTGGGTCGCCCCCTGGCCCTCTACGACGTCGTGCGTGACGACCAGGGCCACGCCTGGGGCATCGACGTGGTGTACCTGGTGGTCGGAAAAATGACACGACGACTGGCCAGCGTGCCAGCCGGACAAGAGCTGTCATTGTGGGGACCACTGGGCAACGGATTTCCGGCCTCGGCCGTCGAGCACCTGGTCATGGTGGCAGGCGGCATCGGCCAAACGCCGTTCTTGGCACTGGCCCAAGAGTATCTGGGACAGCGCCGGTTTGGCGATCCACCCCGGCTGGGTGCCCGCGCCGGCCGAGTGACCTTTTGTTACGGCGCGCGAAGCCGCGAATATCTGGCGGGTGTAGAAGATTTTTCCCGCCTCGGCGTCGAAGTGCGAATTAGCACCGACGACGGCAGTGCCGGACGAGCAGGCCGCGTGACCGAGGTGCTGGCCGAGGTGCTGGCCTCGACAAGCCCGGCCGGAACCCAGGTGGTGTGCTGCGGCCCCGAGCCGATGATGAAAGCCGTGGCACAACAGTGCGCCCGCGCGGGCGTTGCCTGCCAGGTATCGCTGGAAACACCCATGGCCTGTGGTCTAGGCATTTGTTTCAGTTGTGTCGCCCGGGTGCGCGACGCGCACGGCACCTGGGATTACCGCCGAACCTGCGTGGAAGGGCCGGTTTTCGACGCCGCGCTCGTCGAGTTCTAGCGCCCGTAGAATTTTTCAACGGGCTGCCAAAAAGTACTTTCTAACATTTCAGGCAGCCCGCGCAGTTTGCCGTCCGCAGTGGAATTTGGTCTGCGGGGGTTTTCGCAAGTTGTTTAGCACGGCCAAGAGTTGCGAAAACCTCTGGCGATGCTTCCAGAACAGCCGCCGGAGAAAGTCAGCCTCGCGGCGTGCCAGCCGCGCCCAGTGCTGAGCGCGCCCAACGCCGCGATTGCGGCGACGACGCGAGCCGGGCGGGCGACGCAATTTGGGAAAACTGTTCTTCCCCCAAGGGGGAAGAAAGGGCAGACACACACGCAACACACCATGCATGACTTCACAGATACAACTCGTTGCGTGGTACAAAGAATGGGGTGCACCTCAAATCTACTGTTTGATGGCAGAACAAGAATAGGTGAGAACGAGCACCGTTGTCAGGAACTGCTCGAAGTTACAAGGCCAGGTGGCGCGAGGCCAGCGGCAACTCGACGTCGATACGCGTTCCCTGTTGTGGGGCGCTGGTGATCGACGCGCGCCCTCCCAGCAGCCGGGCGCGCTCGCGCATGCCTACGAGACCGAACGATCGGGGCGACACCGAGTCGAGGTTGAAGCCCGCTCCGTCGTCTTCGACCACCAACCGCACCGTACCCGCGGTGCGGGTCAATCGCACATCCACGCGGTGTGCTTGGCTGTAGCGTTGTGCGTTGGTCAGAGCTTCCTGGCAAATGCGGAACAAGGCCGTGGAGATTTCCGGGGACAGGTCATCAAACTCCTCGTTGACCGTCAGGTGGCAATCGAGGCCTTCTCCAAACCGCTCGTCGCGAATCAGGTAGTCGATGGCCGGTACGAGACCCAACTCATCGAGCACCGGGGGGCGCAGGCCACTTATCAGCCGGCGCGCTTCCGACAGTGACCTTCGCAGCAGGCCCAGGGCGCGCTGGTAGTCGGAATCTCCGGCCAACTGGCTGGCGGGTTGGTTGGCCTTGGTCTCCAGGTGCATCAGGGCCCCGGTCACGTATTGCACCAGGCCGTCGTGAATTTCGTAGGATGTCAACCGGCTTTCGCGTTCGTGGTATGCGACCAGTCTTTCCAGTGCCAAGCGTTCGCCGCGCAAGTCGATCTCGACCCGCTCGCGTCGCGCGACCTCTTCCTCGAGCCGGCGATTGGTTTGCACCAGGTCGGCGGTGCGCTGGTCGACATCGAGCTCGAGCCGGTCGCGGGCTTCGCGCAGCGCCTGTTCCGCGCGCACCCGGGCCGTGATGTCGACCGCCACCCCCCCCACGAACTGGCGACCGGCCTGATCGAAAAATGGAAATTTCCAAACGATCCACTCGCGGCGAATGCCGTCGGGCGTGGGGACCACTTCCATGATTTCGCGAACCTGGCCCGAGCCGAGAACCGCGGCATCGTTTTCGCGTACGACCAGCGCTACTTCATGAGGCAGGTAGTCGAAATCGGTGCGCCCCACGATATCTTCCGAGGGACGCCGGAACATTTCGCGCCACATGCGGTTGACATAGACATAGCGTCCCGTGGCATCCTTCATGAATGCCACGGCCGGATTGTGGTCCATAAAGGCCTGAAAACGCGCTTCGCTGTGAAGCAACGAATCGGATGCTTGAGCGCGTTCGGTTACGTCGCGACCCACGGTCCAGAATCGCCAACCCGCGATCGGCACGCGCGCTGAAACGTTGGACCAGGTCACACGGCGGCGCGTGCCGTCCTTGCAGGTTAGTTCCCATTCCCAATCGCGATAGGCATCGCCCCGGCGTTCCCATTCCGCGATCATCTGCTCGCGGTAGGCCTGGTTCGGCACCAGCAGCGCAATCCCGCCGGGTCGATCAACTACCTCTTCCGCCGTGAAGCCTAAAACCTCCTCGCACTCGTGGTTCCAAAAGGCGATTTCTCCGCTGTCGCGAAACGCCATTAGCATGACCGGCATGTATTGCAGCACTTGGCGCAGCCGCTGCTCGCTGGCACGCAACACGGCGACGGGCTCGAGATGGGGCGAAAGGTCGGTCAGAATTCCGGTCAGGCGGCGCGCGGGCAGCGCGTCTCGCAATTCGACGTAGCCCCGGTCAAGCACCTGGGCATAGCTGCCATCGGCGCGCTGAAATCGATATTCGTCGGCCCAGCGCGTCGCTGAGCCCAGCACGGCCGATGTCAGCCCTGCCAGAACGCGGTCGCGATCTTCGGGGTGAATACGCTGACAGAACCAGGTCGGGTCGCCGGCCACGCTCTGTGGCGCATATCCGAACGGAGCCAACGCTCCTTCGGACCAAGCAAACCGGTTGCTGGAGATATCCCAGTCCCAGACTGCGTCGCCCAACGCGCCGGCCACTTGGCCGTAGTCGGGCCAGTTCGCTCCCTGCGCGGGGCGGGCTAAGCTCGCGGCCGCGATTCGCGGTGGAGCCGGCCGCGGCAGATCGGTCGCTGGTTGGGCTGGGTTGTTCGGCTGCTCGGCCATGGCACCAATCCTCTGCGCCCACCAAGATTCGACCAACGCGACGATGCGAGCCCACGCCCATCCACGGTTCGCGATCGCATCGCCGGTCGATTCGGGCGCCAGCGGTCGATGTGAGCGCCAGAGGAAGTCTACTTTATTTTCGTTCGCCAGGCGCGCGGTCCGTCCGCGCGCGGGGGGAACTGCAATGAATGGCGA
>CAYSXM010000271.1:0-6129 GCA_964434905.1 uncultured Pirellulales bacterium
AGAACAACCGCTGCCACATGTATCTGGCCGAGGGAGTGTGCGAGGTCGGAGCGCCCACGCCCGACGAGGCCGAACGAATTGTCGTCGTGCGCGTGCCTTTGGGCGAAGTATCGGGCTACCTGGCGCGGGGCGCCATCGATCATTCGCTAGTCGTCACGGCGTTTGCGCTGTGGGGCGTCACCGCGCGAGGCAGCATCGGCGACCATCGCGCCAAACCGTAGCGCAATCTTGTCCTGCGTACTTCAACCCGAATAATTCATGAGCCTGCTACTGCGGAAACGAAGGTGTCGCGTCTGCCGCGTCAAACCGCAATCGCCCCTGACTCACGTATTCACCAATACGCTGCGCGGGCCGATCGCGGTTTTCCTTGCAGCCACAACACCTTCGACTCCTCGCGACGAAGTTCATGAATAATCCGGGTTCAGTCGACGAACTGGAATTCGTTCGTGTTGAGCACCACCCGGCAGACAGCGGCCAATCCGTGGGTGCGCGCCACTTCGAGCGTGGCCGACATTTCGGCGTCGTCGGGCGGCCGGCCCAGCGCCAATTCAAACAGCCGGTTCACGCGCGCCGCCTCGTCGGCAAATTCTTCCTCGATCCGCTGGGCCAGATAGCTGGCTTGCTTCAGCACAAAGGCGTCGTTCCATAGCGCTAGGGCCTGCAGCGCGGTGATCGTCGTGTTGCGCACGGGGGCCGCCTGGGAAGGATCGGGGCAGTCGAGGGTTTCGAGAAACGGGTTCTGCACGCTGCGTACCGTCAGGCGATAGATGGTGCGGCGCCACACCTCGGGCCCATCGAGCGGCACGTATTTGTAGCGAGGCGAGTGGTCGTCTTCGAACTCGAACAGTGCGAAGCTGGGACCGCCGAGGCGCGCGTCGAGCTTGCCGCTGGCGGCCAGCACGGCATCGCGAATCGCCTCGCCCTCTAAACGCCGGCGCTGGAACCGCGACAGGAAACGATTGTCGGCGTCGGCCTCGGGCGGTACCGTGGGATTCACCGCTGCCTGGCGGTACACGCTCGAGGTGACCATCTCTCGGTGCAGCCAACGCAGCGATTCTCCCTGGTCCACGAGCGACGTGGCCAGCCAATCGAGCAACTCCGGGTGCGATGGCCGGCTGCCCTGGCGACCAAAGTCGTTGGGGGTGTCGACCAGCCCTCGGCCGAAGTGATAGTGCCACACCCGGTTGACGATCGAGCGCCAGGTGAGCGGGTGCCGCCGGTCGACCAGCCAGCGTGCGAGCGCCACGCGCCGGGCGCCTTCCTGCACGTTGCCTGCCTCGGGGGCGTAGCTCACCTCGCGGATGACCGACAGGGCGCCGGGTTGCATCTCTGGTTCGCGCGGCGTTTCCACGTTGCCTCGTGCCAACACGCGGATCGGTCGCGGTGCGATGGGCCGCACGGCGTAGACCAACGGTTCTGCTCCCAAGGCGGCCTGTTCCGTGGCCAATTGCGCGCGGGTGGCAGTTCGCTCCGGTGGTTCGCTACCCTCGGTTGGTGGGTTTCCCAGTTCCGCCAGGCGTGCCGACAGTTGTGCACGTTGCGCGGCCGCCGAGCGTGATTCTCGCGAGCGATCGCCACGATCGACGCCGGCAAACACGGCCTGCAGTGCATAGTAGTCGGCCTGGGGCACCGGATCGAACGGATGATCGTGGCACCGCGCGCAATGTACCGTGGTACTGGTAAACGTTGCCATGACTGTGGCCACCATGTCGTCGCGATCGAGCACGCGCGTCTTGTCTTTCTCGAGCGTGCCTTCGGCTAGCTCGACCTGGCCGACAAAATCCCAAGGGCCCGCTGCGATCATACCGGTCGGAATGGCCGACTGCGGGTCGTCAGGCGACAAGACATCGCCCGCAAGCTGCGCCGTTACGAACTGACCATATGGCAAGTCACGGTTGAGTGCGTCGATGACCCAATCGCGATACGGCCACGCGTGGTCGCGGCGCTTGTCCTTGTCGTAACCGTGCGTTTCGCCAAAATGGACGACGTCGAGCCAGTGGCGCGCCCAACGCTGGCCATGGGCTGGCGAGGTCAGCAATCGGTCGACCAAGCGTTCATAGGCACCGGGCTGGTTGTCGGACAGGAACGCGGTCACCTCCTCGGGCGTGGGAGGCAACCCCACCAGGTCAAACGTCAGGCGGCGGATGAGCGTGCGGCGATCGGCTTCGGGCGCGGGTTGCAACCCTTGTGTGGCTAGGCTCTGCGCGACAAAGGCGTCGATCGGCGTGCGCACCCACGCGGCCCATTTCTCGTCGTGTGCCCACGGCGGAACGGTCGGGGCGACCAGCGGGTCGAGCGACCACCAAGGGGCGGCATCCAGGGGTAGTGTCAACTCGTGGTCCGTCGGCCACACTGCGCCCGCCGCGACCCACCGCGTCAGCAGCTCGTGCTCCGCGGCCGACAGCGGTTGTCCCTCGGCCGGCATCGCGGGCTGGTCTCCGGACGTCATTTCCAACAACAAGCTAGCCGCAGGGTCGCCCGGTACCAGCGCCGGCCCGCTGTCGCCCCCGCGCAGTAGATCGTCACGCGTTGTCAGCGACAAATGCCCCCGCGCGGTAAGGCCGCGATGGCAGCGCAGGCAGCGTTGTTCCAACAGCGGCGCGATCTGCCGTGAGAACTCCAGGGCCGGTTCATTCGCCACGCTCGCGACCGAGGGCATTTCTTCTGGCGATTGTTCCGCGGCCCCAACAGCATCTGGCCAGGTGAGGGCAAGGCAGACGGTCGTTAGAAATGCACAGCACCCTGTGCCGAATTTCGACGGTGTGTGGCTTGTGCGCGGCATGGCAGACCCGTGTGGCGCGGCGGCCTCAGTTGCACCAGGTGCGTGGCCTTGATAAGTGGTTTCCGCTTGGTACTGAGTATAATCCGAACGCGGCGCAGGGGCTTGCAGATGTGCCTGGGCGTTCTAGAATCGCAGGGAACACCAGGCGCACCGCATCGTCGGGCCGAGTGCAGGTCGCCGCAGGTCGTGTGAGTTGTCAACGGCCCTTTCGAGGAGTTGCCAGGCATGGGTGGGCCGATTGTCCGGTCCGGCGCGACGCCGGAGTTTTCCAAGAATTGGGATAGCATTTTCGGTGGCCAGAAGGCTGGGAAAAAAGCTGTCAAAAAGTCCGGCAAGAAGGCCGCGTCGATCAAGAAGGCCAAGCCCGCTCGGGCCGCCGGCAATTCGAAGACAAAGCTTGCGGCCGCCGGCAAGAAGTCGGGCAAGAAGTAGCCGTGCGTCGCGCCGACGGAAATATCGGCGAGCGAACTAGAACCCGCCGCGCCGGCTAGCTATCTGAGGCTGGCACCCGGCAACCTGGCCCGGCCAAATCTGACCTAGCGACTGGTCCCCGGCGCGTGTGCGCGCGACGAACACGCCCCACAGGCGTGAACCACGGTCGTGAACTGGCGGCCAAGTTACCGGGCACGCTCTACGGAATCAAGTAGACACCGCCGACCCAGGCTCCGGCCTGCATCAGCCCCGCACGCACGCTGATCGGCACCGCGTTGATCATGTACGGAGCACACGATCCCGGCCGGTAGTACCCCAGCGGATAGATACACTCGTTGGGCATCGACAGGCCCATCTTGTAGGGCAACACGGGGAACGTGCCGAAGAAGTTCGCCGCCGATACCAGCGGTTGAATCAACGGCCAGGTGTGGCCGTAACGCTCCACCGCTACCTGCTGGAAGTACAGCGGCTTGTGGCACACGCCCGACGCCTTCCAGTGATAGGTTACGCAACCCCACTGGCGCGACATGAACGGTTCATCGCCCAGCGTGCATTCCTGGGGGAACTCTGTCCCTTCCGGCACGATGTTATCCGTGATCTCGCCAATTTTCTTCAATTCTTCGCTGGGCGAAGGGCAAGGACCAAAGCCCGATCCCGGCGCCGCCGCCAATTCTTCTTCCAACGTGTTGCGGTCGGGCACTGCCGAGTCTTCGGCACCCTCGCCCGCAAAGTCGGGCATTTCTTCCGCGCCGGGCGGCATCAACTCTTCGCCTTCGGCCTGCGCCGGCTGCAGCCTGGGCACTCCGGGGGGGCCATCTTCCTCGGCCACGATGCGGGCCACGGTGCGCTCCACGGCCGGTCGCCGCTGGCTGCCGGGCTCATCGCCAAAGGGGTTTTGGAACGGGTCGCTCGTCACTTCGGCATCGGCGCGAACCACCAATTTCGCGGTGCCACGCTTCTTCAGCGAGCCGTGGGCCACTACGCGGCGTACGGGCGAAACGGCATGCGGCGTTTTCTCTGCCGCGGTGCGGTCAGCTACACGGTCTGTGTCGACTGCCGACGGGGCGTCGGCTTGTTCCGTTGCGGCAGGCACGGAGGCCGCGACGGCAGTAGACCCCGTGCGGCGCTGCGAGGGAGAAACCCACTTCAGCTTGGCACCCGATTTCACCGCGGCACGCGGTGCGGTGGGTTCGACGGCAATCGCGGGAAGCGCTTCGCAAAGCCACACCGCGGCGCAACAGGCCAGCGCGCGCGCCGCGACCCAACGGGCCAAGACGCGGTTAGCCGCCGTCGGCCTGTGAGTATTCCGCGGTGTAGTTCGGAGCTTCTTGTGTGATGGCGATGTCATGCGGATGACTCTCCCTGACGCTCGCTGGAGAAACCTGGATGAACCGCGCTTCCAAGCGCAGTTCCTCGATGGTTCGGGTGCCGCAGTACCCCATGCCCGCTCGCAGACCGCCCACCAATTGATAGATGAACGGCCCCAGCGAGCCCTTGAACGGTACGCGTCCTTCGACCCCCTCGGGGACCAGTTTTTCTCGTTCCTGGGGACTTCCTTGTCGGTAACGTTCGCTAGAACCTTTGACCATGGCTCCTAGCGAACCCATGCCGCGATATACCTTGAACGTTCTTCCTTGATACAGGATTTGTTGCCCCGGGCTCTCGGCCAACCCCGCGAACAAACCGCCGACCATTACCGCATGGGCACCCGCCGCCAGCGCCTTGGTGATGTCGCCCGAGTAGCGCACCCCACCATCGGCCACGATGGGGACGTCGGCTCCGCGGGCGGCCTCCACCGCGGCCAAGATGGCCGAGATCTGTGGCACGCCGACTCCCGAAATCACCCGCGTCGTGCAGATTGAACCTGGTCCGATGCCAACTTTCACGGCGTCGGCCCCGGCTCGAATCAGATCGGCACATCCCTCCCTGGTAGCCACGTTGCCGGCCACCACGTCGATATCCCATCGCTGCTTGATCATGCGCACCGTTTCCAGCACGTTGGCCGAATGGCCGTGAGCGCTGTCCACCACCAACACATCGACGCCCTTGGCAATCAGGCTGGCCACGCGCTCGTATTCATGCACGCCAACCGCAGCGCCAACCCTTAGCCTGCCTTGCCCATCTTTACAGGCTTGCGGAAACCTCCGCATCTTGTCGATGTCTTTGATCGTGATTAGTCCGGTCAGTCTGTATTTTTCGTCTACCAGCAAAAGTTTCTCGACCTTATTTGCCATCAAAATTTTCTCAGCCTGTTCAAGCGTCACGGTTCCCGTAGCCGTTACCAGGTGACTTCGTGTCATCACCTCGCACACCGGCAACTCGTTGTTTTCCAGGAACCGCAGGTCGCGACGGGTAAGAATGCCCTCGAGACGGCCGTCGACCGCCACGATCGGAATGCCCGACACGTTGGACTGCAACATGGTCTCCCGCGCCCGAGCCACGGTGGCGTCGATGGGCAGGGTGACCGGGTCGGCGATGATGCCGTTGGCGCTGCGTTTGACCTTGTCGACTTCGTCGGTCTGGGCCTCGATCGACATGTTCTTGTGGATGACCCCCAGGCCCCCTTCTTGGGCCAAGGCAATGGCCATTTCGCTTTCCGTGACCGTGTCCATGGGCGAACTCAACAGAGGCACGTTGAGTGCGATGCGGCGGGTCAGGCGGGTGGCCACGGAAGCCTGGGTGGGAACCAGATCGCTATACCGCGGCAGCAGCAACACGTCGTCGAATGTGATTCCTTGACCGACGACCTTGTCGTCCATGGCAGGCCTCGACTGGCGAGAGGGAGCGACACACGACCCAGGCCGCGCGTCGCAATGGGGAAGAATCCCGGATTATGCCGGGCAGTGGGCTGCTTGGCAATTCACCGTGCGGCGCGCCGCACCGGCCCCCCCCCGCGTCGCATACCCCGGCCGCGG
>CAYSXM010000272.1:0-6123 GCA_964434905.1 uncultured Pirellulales bacterium
GCCGACAGCCGTTCCAACTCGCCCTGTCGACTTTCGAGAAGTTGCTGCAGGCGTGACAACTCCTCGGCCCGGGGCGCGAGCGTGTCCTCATGGGCAAGAACCGGCGTCGGCATGTTTGCCGGGTCGCGGGTCTCTCCGACCAATTCTTCCAGTGCTGCTTGCCGGGCCGTTGGTTCGACTTCCCGTTGCTCACTCTGTTGCCTAGATTGGGCAACTTCGTCGGCCCAGGCCTGGCGCTGGCGAGCTAGTTCTTCGCCTTGTGAATCGAGTTGTTGACGGTCATGTGCTAGTTGTTCGCGGTCGGCCTCCCATTGCCTCTGCAGGGACTCCGCTTCTTCCGTGCGCTGGCGTGCCGCGGCCAGTCGGGCGTCGAGTTCCGCGGATTCGCGAGCGGTTACCGCTTGGTGTTCGACGAAACTAGCACGCTCGCAGACTAATTCCGACTGATCCCGGGCAAGGTCGTCTCGCAGTCGCGCAAGATCATCTCGCTGCGCGGAAAGTTCCTGCTGCTGCGCGACCAGTTCTTGCTGCTGTGCCGAGTGCTCTTGTCGCAGGCGAAACAAGGCTTCTCGTTCACTGGTCAGCGCATTCAGGTCGCCTTCGAGCGTTGTCTGATCGGCCGTTAGCGCGGCCTGACCTGCGGCTAGTGCGCTCTGAGCATCCGCCAGCGTGGCCCGTTCCTGGTCAAGCTGTATTGCCAGGGTCTCGTAGGCAGCGCGGTCTTGTTCGAGTTGCTGCCGGCTGTCGACAATCTGCTGCGCTAGCGTGGCTTCTCGCAACTCGAGGTCGCGCGACTGCGACTCGAGCTGCTGGCCGCGAGCATTCAAGGCCGCGTCGCGCTCGGCGAGCAAGCGACTGGCGTCGGCAATTCCAGACTCACGGGTCGCCAGGCGTTCCTGTGTGGCCAGCCATTCGCGCTCTTGCCGCTCTCGCTCTTCGACCGCGGCCTGTTGCCAGGCCGACAATTCTCGCCAGGCCTGTTCTCGTTGCGCGTCCTCGTCACGTCGCGCCAGGTCGGCCTCTTGGAGACTGGCCAACGACTCAGCAGTTGCCCCACCAGACTCCGCCAGCGCGTGACGAGCCGCGTCGAGGGCCGATTGCTCCGCGGCGAGAGTTGCCCGTGCAAGTTCGAGAGCTTCGCGCTCGCGGACAACCTGGTCGTGTTCTGTCACCAGCCGTAGGCGTTCGCCCGTGTGGGTTTCGCGTTGCGTAGCGCACTCGTTGTCAAATGCGTAGCGCTCATCTTCCAAGCGACCCCGGTCGCTGGCCAAAGCGGCCTGCTGGTCCGCCAGGTCGCGTTGCATTCGTTCTAGCGCGGCCTGTGCGTGCCGGAGCACGTTCTGTTCACGATGGATTTCCTGCTGCTCTTGCCGCAATAGTTCGCGCAGTCCGTTCAGTTCGTCGCCTAGGCGCCGCAGGTCGTCGTTCCTGCCGGCCAGCGACCCCGCCTGCTGCTCGAACAGGGTGTGGCGCCGCAACTGCTCGTCTTGCACTTCGTGGCGTTCGCGTTCGAACGTTTCGCGCTCAACGTCCAATCGCGCATATTCGTGGGCCAAGTGCTCGCGTTGCGCTGCCTGCTGCGCGTCGCTGGCATGTCCGGCCGCGAGGAACATCGCGTGTTCGTCGACCAGTGCCTGTTGCTGGGCCTGCCAGTTGGCGCGATCTGCATGCAGTTGCTGTCGTTGTACTTCCAGGTCGTCCAGCAGGCGTTGTTGCTCTTGCTGCCACTGCGCCTGCAGCGCTGCGCCGTTCGAAACGGTTGCTGCCAGGTGCAACTCGGCCGATTCCAATTCCGCGGTTCGTTCGGAAAGTTGCCGCTCGACCGTGGCCGATGCGGCCTGCCAGGCGGCGCGTTCCTCGTTCCACGCAGCTTCCCGGGCTGCTAGCTGCTGTTCAATGGCGTGTCGCTGTTGCGACCAAAGTCCGTCTTGTTCGCGGCGAGCCAATTGCTCATTGGCCCACTGTGTTTGCTTCCAGTCCAATTCTTGAGCACGCCGGTCCAGGTCTTGTTCACGCCGTGCAAATTCGGCCTGCCATTGATCGCGCGCCGCCGCCGCTGCGGCCGCCTCGAGGTTCCACTGCGCGCGCAAGGCGGCTAGCTGATGTTCCGCTGCGATCCATTCCGCTCGTACGGCATCCAGCGACTTCCAAACGGGCTCCGCCAGCGGCGCGCCAGAAGCGGGCTCTACCGGGTGCTGCTCGGTGAGCACGAGTCCCAGCTCGACGATCTCGAATTCCAGCGCGCCGATCGACAGGCGATCTCCCACCTGAAGTTCGGCGTCGCGCACTGCCTGACCATTGAGACGCGTGGCGCGAGACCAATTCCGAATGACGGTTCGCTGGCCGCCGCGTACGATCAGGCAATGCCACGGCGCTACCTGGCGCGAACGTAGCCGGAGCGTGCATTGCGGTGCCGACCCGATGGAGCACTTACGCGCCGCGACGCGCAGAGTTTCCCCGTCGCGCGCCGTGCCGCGAACGCGCAGCGTCAGGGCACCGCGGGGTGCTCCCAGCAGCGTGCTACTCGGGGTGTCCTCTAGCGTTTCGGTCATGCGATCGCTGAATAGGGTATTGGGTCTATGACCGTCGACACCCTGGACGCACCACGAGGGGCACGTCCACCGCTGGGGGTGATTGGCAAGTTGCTGGAGGGATGTACCTTGAAAGTCGCGAAGCGTCAAAAAGCCGGCTGCTGACCCAGCCCCGTTCACCGGCAGAGCCGTTACAATACAACCGGTCGGACGCGGCGGCTGCCGGGAGCCTTATCGATTCATCGGACGACATCCGTCGCCAGACCCGAACCGAGATCCGCGCCGTCGAGTGAATCACGTGTTGCCAGACGCTTTACAGCGGTTTTTCCAACCGGGTATGCCGGCTCGCGAGGGCCCGCCGCAGCCGTTTGCGGTGCCGTGCGCATGTGGCGAGGTGGCGCGTGGCCGCCGTCAAAGCCAGTCGCAAACGATGGTTTGTCCGCGGTGCGGCCAGAATCTATTTGTGGCGTCTCGAAGTCCGCTCGATGCTCCCCTCATGCCCGATTTGGCCGCGGCGCGCCCGCCGTCGGTTACTTCCGACGCGGCCACGACAGCCCTGGCTGGCCTTTCGCAACCCGGGCGGACGTCTCCCGCAGTCCCCGGAAAGCGACCAGAGTGCCATGTCCGCGAGACCACCGGCGGCCCCGCGGAAGCTGGCCTCTCCCCTCCGATGGTGGGCGGGAATGCAGATGGAATGGTCACCAGGAGCCGAGCACGCATCGAGTCCGCGCTCGCCGTGCTGGTCGCAAAGTGGAGACGTCGGTGGACGCTGCCGCGCTTGGCGCTTGTGGGCGCCATGATCTGCTTGGCAGCGACCGCGGCCTGGAGCTTCCGCAGTAAGGCTCGCGGTCGCTATGCGTTGGATCTAGAGTCGTCAACCGAGGCGGGGTTGGCCGCGCTGGCTCAGGGGCAGTTCATCGACGCGGCCGAGGCGCTCGAACGTGCCGACCGCGCGGCACGCGGCCTAGGCCTGGAAACTGTCGCCGCGCGACGGGCGCGACAACTGTATCGCGAGTCGCTGGTTTGGCGACACCTGGCACCGCGCGCGCTCGAGGAGTTCTTCATCGAAGAGGCCGCGCTGCGCCCGACCGAGCGCTCGGCGATGGCGGCGCGATTTCAGACCCGGTTTCGCGGCACCACCTTGGTCTTCGCCGGGCTGTTGACGCGACACCGCACCTTTGAAGGGCCGCCCGAGCCCGCGCCGGCCCTGCCACCGCGGCCGCCGGGACCGCCCTCGGCACGGCCGTCTCCGCAGGTTACCGAGCGGGTAGAGTTCGATTGGCGCTGGCACGGCGAAGGAATCACCGTCTTGCTCGACTTGTCGGAGTTGACCGACGTGTGCCAGGGCGTGCATGCCGAGCCTCGCTTCGTGGTGTGGGGCGCGTCGCTCGAGAGTCTGCAGCCCGACCCGTCCGATAACGAAAAATGGCGAGTGCGTTTTCAGCCTCATAGCGATGTATTGCTTTCCGCCGAGGAACCGCTCCGCTGGTCCGGCTGGATCGGTGATGATGTGCTCGACGAAACGCTTGCCAGGCAATCTCAAGCTCTAGGCATCGCACCATGATGTCAGGCATCGTCAGGTGGCCCGTGCCGTTGCGAGCGCGCGTCGTGGTCATGCTCCAATGGATCGCGTTAGCGCACATCGGGCAGGTCCAGTTCATGCGAGCCGACGTCATTGAGATTCACGAGCTAGAGCAACAGCCCAGTCGCTGGCAACGGCAGTCGATCGACGTGGCCGGCAGGTTTCGCTCTGCCAATGGCGACCGGCTGCGGTTGGTAGATTCGTCGTTGGAGATCCGTTTGGCGCCGCGCGTGCATCTACCCCGACCGGCGCCGGTCTGCGTGGAATTGGCTGGTCGCCTGGAACCGGTCGGCACCGCGTGGGTGCTGCTGGTGACCCGTGTCGTACGCCGCGACGGTGAATTGGCACAGGCGATGGCGCGCCGGCAACGCATTGCCGAAGCCGACGTGGCTGGAATGTTCGCTTTGGCGCAGTGGGCGCAGCTTCGTGCGGGCTGGTATCACGATCGTCCCTTGGCCGCGTTTGGCGTGCAGTCCGCTTACCAGGGGCTCCGTGCGATCGAAGCATCGATCGATCGGCGTCCTGGTGCGGGAGCAGCCTATTTGGGGCTGGCAACCCTTGCCGCATGGAGCGGGGTCGCCCCTGCCGAAGTCGAGCGATTGTGCCATCGCGGCTTGTGGGTATTAGCACGCTCCGCCGAACAACAGCCGCTTGCTCGTTGGCAGCTACTGGAGCGCCGTGCGTCGTCTTGGCTGCCAGCGATACCGCCGGGCGGGGTTGCCAATCTGGCACGCCGCGACGACTACCTGGCCGATCCAGAGGGAGTCTTCGGTAGCGCGGATACCGCGGGCCGCGTCTGGGGCCGGCATTGGATGCACCAGCACCTTGCCCGCCGGCGAATCGCATTGGCTGCCGAAGTGCCCGACGCGGATTGCGTCGCCCTGGCAGCAGAGGCCGAGGTCCTACTGCCCGAGAACCCGGAAGTCGCTGCAGCCCTGCGCTTGCGATCTCTGCGTCGAGAAGCGGACGATTTCCAGCGCTTGCCGCGGTCGCGTTGGACCGCGCTGCGCGAGGAACTCAGCGAGTTGGCCAGCCCCGAGGAAGCGGCACGTTATGTGTCGCAATGGCTTAGCAGCACTCGCGACCGCCTATCTCCGGTCGACGCATTGGGGCGAGCGCGACTGGCCGCCGACTACGAGATTCTGGCAAACGACCAGCGCACCGCTGCGGAACTTTATCTCGAGGCCTGGCGTCTCCAGCCTGCTTTGCCAGAGACCGAAGCGGGCTTGCGACGACTGGGCTACCAGCGCGTGAACGAAAGCTGGGTCCTACCGACAGCGTTCGCCCAGACCGCTGGCGAACCGGTCGCGTCTTCCAGCATTTTGCCAGGTACCACCGAGCGCGAAGTGCTGCGTCGCTTGCAGCAGCCCGACCGGGTGACCCGCACTGTGTCGGGCCGGTTTGTGTATGAACAATGGATCTACGATGGCCCCCCCGCACTGCGGCTGGTGCTTCGGCGCAGTCCGGGCAGCCACGAGGCCACGGTCCTGGCAGTCGCCGCCCCCTGACGGAAGTTGTTTACCTTACCCCACCAATGTGGGTAACAGCCCGCAATAGTTGCGCCTTTGAACTGTCAACGGGGGCAGATTCTGCCGATTGCAGCGAAAACGGCTGCATATCCCTGCCGGCTTTGTCGATTATCCCTCTGCTCCAAAGGTCGCCCTGAGCCCGCCTCGACGGCTGGCGCGTGGCAATCGAGGCGCGTGTGCTAAGTGTCCTCTGAGTGTCTTGCTGACCGCGATTCCGCAGAGACCACGGCAGGCAGGGCGGGCGTTCGGCCGTAAGTTGGCCGGCCGAAAACACTTGGCGCGACCGAGTCAGGGCGGGCAGTGGTGCGTGGGTAACCTTCCAGGGGCGCGACCCCTCGCAGTTTGCCTACGTACTATATTTTGGTTGCCGTCGACGAATCTTCGCAGGGGGCGAAGCTCGCCAACTTCGGCAACACGGAGCGAAACAACTACAGGCAATCGGAACAGCGCGAGCACTTGGCCGCGACCAACGCAGGGAGTT
>CAYSXM010000273.1:0-6122 GCA_964434905.1 uncultured Pirellulales bacterium
GGTCTTGCCCTTGGGCTGCCGGAGCACGAAGTCCCCCAACCGCACGTCCTCGGCCTGGGAATCCTTGAATTCACCCAATGCATGGAACAGCGGCATCAAGCGATCTGCCTCCGGCAGTTCAAGGCTCAGTCGGTGGCAAGCTTCCATCACCATCACGCAGTGAAATTTGAACCCCGGCGGCTGAGGGTTGACGTTGCGAATGCCGGCAAGGAATAGCGCGGCCAGGAAGGGACGATAGCCAAGTCCCCGGCGAAGCTCGGCGGCCACCGCATCAATGCACTGGTTCTTGGGCGTCTCTTCCAGTAGCCGCACCAATCGCTCGATGTCGGGCGTGAACCGAACCAGGTCCTCGAGAGAGGCGGGGACCTCATCGGCTCGCAGTCCCGGGCTACCCATCGACGGGGCCAGAATACTGGCCACGCCAATTGAGGCGGCCCTCCCGAGAAACCGGCGACGCGTAACGGGCCTTGGCATGGTCAACCTCCCACCCGGAGAAAGAGCCTCCAGCGCACCTGAAGCGAAGCGAATCTTCTCCGATCAAGGTGGACGCAGCAAGCAACCTAGCCCAAGTTGCCGCAAAAGACACAAGACGCGGTCATATCGGACTTCGCAGAGTTCGCGCTGTCGGGTGTGGGTTGAATGGCGGCGCTCAGGCAAACAGTTCGTGCCGCACTTGCCCTTCGCCCCCCAGCGGGACCGGCCGTCCCAGTGTATCGCGAAGCAGCGTTTCGGGGTCGATGCCCAGCAGATAATACATCGTGGCCAGAATATCCTTGGGCGAAACCGGGTTGTCGAGCACTGTGCCGGCAATGTGGTCGGTGCTGCCCACCACCTTGCCGCGCGCGATGCCGCCGCCGGCCAGCAGTGTGGAATAGGCCTGGGCCCAATGGCCTCGGCCGCCCCCTTCCACGTTTTCGAGCTTCGGCGTGCGGCCATGTTCGGTGGTGCAAACCACCAAGGTCTCGTCGAGCAGGCCCCGCTCTTCCAGGTCGACCAACAGCGTGCTCAGTGCGGCATCGAGGCCGGGGCAAAGCTGTTCGCGCATCAACTCGTAGTGATAGTAATGCGTGTCCCAGGCGCTATTGACCAACTCGAACTCGTCCCACAGCACGGTGACAAACTGCGTGCCCGCCTCGAGCAGTCGGCGGGCCACCAGAGTGGCCTGGCCAAACAGGGTCTGGCCATAGCGATCGCGCATGGCGGCCGGCTCGCGGGCCACATCGAGCGCGCCGGCCAGCGTGTCGTTGGTCAGGTAGGAAAAAGCCTGTTGATGAAAACCATCGAACGAGCGCGTGGCCGGGTTGGCATCGAGCTTGCGGCGCGCTGTGTTGAACTGTTCCAACAGCGACCGGCGACGATCGAGCCGATCGAGCGTCAGACCGTCGGGCAACGCGGCGTCGGACGACAGCCCAAAGCGGCAATCGGGCGCCAGCGGACCATAGGGATCGCGGCAGCGAACGGTCTGATTGCCAAAGGTATAAGTGGATACGCGCGTGCCCGTCCCTTGGAAATCGGTCCACAGCGGGTCATAGGCGCGCCCCAGCCAGGCGCCATAGGGGCCGGCGTTGTCGCCCGCCGCGTAGGGCCGGCGCGCGCTGAGGCGCCACGGCAGGCCAATGTTTCGCGAGATGGCCGGCGCTGGCTCGCCACGCTGGTCGGCGACATAGTCGACCACCGAACCGATGAACGGCCAGTGCCGCGGGTCGCGCGGGCTCATTTGCAGCGGCACGTTGATCGTGGGAATCGACGTCAGCGTGAAGGCCGACGCGTGCAGCGGATAGGGGTGCGTCATCGAACGCACGAGCGTCGTCCGATCGATCACCCGGGCCAACTTTGGCAACAGCTCGCCGACCTGCACGCCGGGCACGCTGGTCGAGATCGCGCCCAGTTCGCCGCGCACTTCGGCGGGTGCGTGGGGCTTGGGGTCGAAGGTTTCGATTTGGCTGGCCGCACCATACAGGTACAGCAGCACGCACCGCCGGGCCTGGCCAAACGGTTTGGGACGCGTGCCGCTCGATGCCCCCGACGCCCGAGGTTGGTTGGGCAGCCAGGGGGCACTCAGCCCGAGCATTCCGAGCCCGCCGGCGCGCAAGAAATCGCGGCGCGAGTGGCCGTCGCAGAGGCGTTTTTGGGAACCGAGGATCCGCAACATGGAACGTCCCTCGTCAGACCTGCTGGTCGGGCACCGTACGTAGCCAAGCACCGTACGTAGCCAACCACCGCGCCAAACCAGGCACAGTGCGTGGCCGGCAACCGTGCCGGGCACATGGCCGGTCGGCGCAGCGCCCCCGGGCCCAGGCGCCCCTGGGGACCGTGCGGTTGGCTGCAACGCCTGGTTGCCATGGCTGGCGGCTTCCGCAGTGGTGGCTGCACGCGCCCCCAGGGCATTCTAACCGCACAGCCGCGCGAGGCCCAACACGAATCCGGCGTGCGGAGCAGGTCTGCAAGTGCTCAGGCTGCGTACTAGGCAACTTTGTCAGGCGTCGCTCTTTTCGCCGGGGTGCCACTTGCTTCGCCAGTGCGCAACCGGCCATTCATGCCGGTGACCTTAAGACCGGCGTGATCACCCGGCCCGAAACATCGGTCAAGCGTTGGCGGCGCCCGTTGTAGTAATAGGTCAGCCGCTCGTGATCGAGTCCCAACAGGTGCAACAAAGTAGCGTGAAAATCGTGAACATCGTGCGGATCAGATACCGCTCGATAACCAAAGTCGTCGGTCGCTCCGTGGGCCACGCCGCCCGCTACGCCTGCCCCACACATCCACAGCGTGAAACCGCCCGTGTTGTGGTCGCGGCCGCGAGTTTCGCCTTCGCGCATTGGCGTGCGACCAAACTCGCCGGTCCAGGTGACCAGCGTGTCTTCCAGCAGCCCGCGACGATCGAGATCGGTCAGTAGCGCGGCGATCGGTTGATCGCTAATCAGCGCGTTGCGGCGGTGGTTCTCCTCTACGTTGTCGTGCGCGTCCCAGTTGAACTTTCCGGTGGGCATGTTGGGCCCGCCACAAAACAACGTCACAAACCGCACGCCGCGCTCGACCAGCCGTCGGGCCAACAGGCAATTGCGGGCAAAGTCGGCCGTTTCCTGGTTCGGATGATCGAGCCCGTAAAGCCGGTGGACCTCGGCGGTTTCGTCTTGCCGGTCGACCGCCTCGGGCACGCTAGTCTGCATCCGCGCTGCCAGTTCAAAGGCAGCAATCCGCGCGGCCAACTCGCCATCGCCGGGGTGCTGGGCCAGGTGTGCCTGGTTCAGCGCGGCCAGTAGTTCCGCGCCGGCCCGCTCGGCCACGAGCGGCACGGGCTGACCTGCGCGCAGATCGAGAATCGGATCGCCTTGCGGGCGCAACTGCACTCCCTGGAACTGCGCCGGCAGGAAGCCTGCGCTCCAGTTCACGTTGTGCCCCGGCGGCAAGCCACGATCGACAAGCACCACATAGCCCGGCAGGTTGTCGGCGACGCGGCCCAAGCCATACAGGGCCCAAGCGCCGGTGGCCGGGTAACCGGGGCGCATGAACCCCGTGTTCATGAGGAAGCAGGCCGGGGCGTGGCTGTTCGAGGCGGCGGTCATCGAGTGGACCAGCGCCAGCCGATCGGCATGTTGCGCAGTCAGCGGAAACATTTCGGAGCACCAGCGGCCACACTGGCCATGCTGCGAGAAACGAAACGGGCTTTGCATCCACTTGCCCGGCTTGGCGAAGAATAGCTCGTCGACGCCGGGCAATTGGCCCACTTCTTGCCCGTCGTATTTTGCCAAGGCCGGTTTGTAGTCCCAGGAGTCTACCTGGCTCACGCCGCACGACATGAACAGTTGAATTACCCGCCGCGCGCGCGGCGCGAAGTGCGGGCCCGGCAGCACGGTTTCGCCGGGCTGCGCTAGCGTGGGGCTCTCGGGGGAGTCGCCATCGGGCGGGGTGCCGGTGGCGCTGCGCGCGCCATCGGAAGTGGTTGTAACGTCGGCTGCCAACAACCCCTCGGTGCGTAGCAAATCGGCCAGCGCCACCAGTCCCAGGCCACCGCCAGCGCGGGCTAGCCAATCGCGCCGCGAAACATAACGCGGCGTGGCCTGGCAACGGGGGTGAGGCAAAAACGACGCCATGGCGGGGGTTACTCGATGTACAAAAATTCGTTGGAATTCCACAGCGCCCGGGCGAGCGCCGCCAACCCGTGCTCGGCAACCACCGTGCCCGCGAGCGCGCGTTCTTCCGTGGTGGGTGGCCGGGAGTAAACCAGTTCCCAGGCGCGCGCAACCTGCCTTGCCAAGACCACGTCTTCCGGAACGGGGCTACCGCTTTCGGTGGAGTTGCCCGTCTCGCGGCGCACCCGTTCGGCGAATCGTTCGGCCTGCAACAACACAAAGCGATTGTTCCAAAGGCTCAGTGTTTGCAGCGGTGTCGTGGTGCGGCTGCGCGCGGGCGCCATCACCGAGCAGTCGGGGCAGTCCCATTGATCCAATAGCGGCGTGCTGTGCGAGCGCACCGCGTGGCGATACAACGAGCGGCGCCAGGTGGCGGGCTGCACGTCGTCGCGGGGGGCAAACACGGGGATGTTACCGTCGGTATATTCGAAGAGCCGAAAGCTGGGGCCACCGGCAGTGCGGTCGAGCGTTCCGGCGGTGGCCAGGATTGCGTCGCGCAGCGATTCGGCATCGAGACGGCGTCGGTTGGCGCGCCACAACCAACGATTGCCAGGGTCGCGCTCGGCGGCCGCCGGCTGGTCTGCAACGCTTTGGCGATAGCAGGCCGAGTGCAAAATCAACCGGTGGATGGCTCTTAAACTGTAGTGCTGCGCCACAAGTTCGGCGGCCAGCCAATCGAGTAGCTCGGGGTGCGAAGGCCGGCCGCCCTGAAAACCGAAATCGCTGGGTGTGTCGACCAACCCCTGGCCGAAGTGATAGTGCCACAAGCGGTTCACGATCACTCGCGCCGTAAGCGGGTTTTCCGGCGCGGTGATCCACCGGGCCAGGGCCGCGCGGCGCGCGCGATCGTCGGCGTTGGGTGGCAGGCCCCAAGCGGGCGCGGCGTGCGGCATACTCGACAGGCCGGCGGGCGTGGCCAGCTCGCCCGGCGCGCGCACATCGCCCCGCAGAAGCACGTGCACCGCCTCGGGTGTTTGGGCCAGCGCCGCCCACGTCAAGGGGAAATCGGCCAGCGCTGCCAGCTCGGCATCAACCTTGGTGCGCGCGGTGACCAGCCGGTCGCGCTCGGCTGCCAATTCGGCGCGCCGTGCACTTGCCGCTGGTTTGTCGTCGGGGCGCGGCGCGGTCGAATCGAACACCTGCCGCCAGGTGTTGGCATCGTCGGAAACGGCGACCTCGTAGCGGCTGGCAGTGCGATCGCGAAAGACCCCCTGTCGATCGCGGCTCCAGACCACGCGCTCGATCGGGGCCGCGTGGGACAGCTCGATTTGCACCCAACCTTGGCCACGCTCGTGGGAAATCCAGCTATGGTCGTTGCCGGTCGCGCCGTCGTTGAGGTGCGCAATCTGGTGGATCGCATAACCCGGCAACAGCGATGAAGCCGTGGCCAGCGCTGGGGTCGAAGCCAACGCCAGGTTGGTGTCGCCGGTCGGTCCGAACACTTCCAACTCGTCGATGCCCGGCTCGCCGCCATCGCTCGTTGCCTGAATCGACAACCGCACGAACCGCGCGGCAATTGCCGGGAAACGGACTTCGTTGCGTACCGGGTTAGGCCCCTGACCTCCGGCCGGGTCCAGTTCCGCCTCGACCACGGCCAATTCGGCGAGCAGCATGGCGCGGCGCGATTCGATCGCTTCGCGCGCGGCGCGCCGCTCGGCACGCTGGCTGGCCCCCGCCAAATCGCGATCTCCGTAGTGTACGCCCGATAGCGACGCGGCTAGTTGATAATAGTCTTGCGTGGTGATCGGATCGACGGTGGTCATGTTGTTTCCTCAGGCCCCGCGCTCGGCGGGACCGATCACCAGGTCGCCGTAGATGTCGACCTCGAGGGCCTGGCCGGGCAGCACCAACGTGGTCGACGTCCACTCTTCGACGATGACGGGTCCGTTCAGGCGCTCGCCCGCTGCCAGCTTCTCGCGGTCGACGACCGGGCACGCCAGCGGCTCGCCCGCCCCGACCGTGATCGCGCGCGAGCCCTTCAACGCCCGGCCC
>CAYSXM010000274.1:0-6120 GCA_964434905.1 uncultured Pirellulales bacterium
AAAGCCCCTGACGACGCACTGAGACGCGCAGCTTAGCCAGAAAATCGAATTTGTGGTTGGCCACTGTCTGTTCGGAAACCCCAAGTTCCCGAGCTGCCTCCTTGTTGCTCAGCCCGCGCACGAACAGCAACTCGGTGACCTGAATTTTTTCCCAGTCACCTCGCTCCCGCCAGCGGTCGAACTGCTCGCGCATGGCGATCGCTAAGGACGACTCCTCGAGTTCCTGCCGTTCTCGCCCCCTGGCCAACGTGCTGGCGCGGAGCTGTGCGCCGGGCAGTTCCCAAGAGTCGTCCGACTGATGCGGAGAAACCAGGGGAATGGTGGGGCGCCGTCCCTCTCGCCGCAAATAGTCCGTGAGCTTGTGCGCGGCAATCGAGAACAAATAGCTTTCCAGTGGGCGTCCGCCGTCGTAGTTAGGCAGGCTGGTCAGAAAGCCGACGAAGGTCTCTTGCACCACGTCTTCGCTGGCGGCGCGCTTGCGCAGACGACTTTCCACAAATGCCAGCAAGCGACCTTCAAAGCGCCCGATCAGGTCGTTCCAGGCCTCGCCGTCGCCCGCGCGAATGCGCTCGACCAACAAGCCGTCGAATTCGTTGGGCGTGGTCATGGTTGGCTGGGTCCACTGCCGGGTGCGCGCCAGTGAACGACCGATCGGCTGGCAGTTCGCGGCACCCCTAGTGTAGCGATTGGCAAGGTAGCCGCGCTACCACTGCATGAGCCAGGTTACCAGACCGACCACAGCGAAAGCCATCGCCCCGGCGGCCAATTTGAGCCGGCCGGCATAGTATCCGCGGGTAGCCGTGTCCAGCTTCAAGTAGCCGAAAAGTGTTCCCATCAGCCCCATGACCAGTGCGACCACGCCGGCAGTGCCTTCCAGACGCTGCCGTATCAGGCGAGCACGCCGGGCATCGCTCAAAAGCTCCCGTCCCCGGCGATCAAACACCGCCAAGGCGTGAACCTCGAGCATCGGTCCCACGGAGGTGTCCTTGGGGGCGAAATATGCCTCTCGGCAAATGCCACTGCGATACAACGCTTCCAGGTCGAGTTCGACTTCTTCGCCGAGGTACATGCGAGAGTAATCGCGCACCATGCGCTGGAACAAGTCGGGTAATGCCAGCTCACAATCGCGACGCGTGGCAAAGGGGCCGTCCATTTCCGACATGCTGTAGACATCGCCCACGGTTGATCTCGGCTGGTCGACCCAGGCGGGCCGCTCCTCGCGGATCTGCAGCAGTTGCCGTGCGTCGCGCGATTTGGCCGGCCGCGCCGCAGACGCAGCCTGAATATCTGGCGCCGTCTGAATCTCTGGCGCCTCGGGAGCCACTGGCACCAGCGGAACGGCAGGAGCCGCCGGGGCCTGCGGGACTTCCGATGGCCCGACCCCGCCTGAGGCGGTGGCGATTTCCGCGACCCTTTCGGCAGAGTCCGCGGCACGCTCCGCCGCGCGCTCGGCGGCCGCACCGAGCGCTTCCGCAACGTTCTCCACCGCCGTGGCGATCGCCTCGCTACGCTGTTCGATTACTTCGTCCAGGGGCCGAGAAGGTGCCGCGCCGGGCTCGATCGCCGGTGCCGCTTCCGCGACCTGCGGGTCGGCTCCAGCAGCATCGCCCGGCGCCGTGGCATCAGCGGGCGATTCCGCGTCCGAGACGGCTTCGGGGGCCTGGGCCTGCTTCGGCATTCGAGAAATCATGATCAGCGCGGTCAACGCGTGGGCACCCGCATCGACGCTAGTCATCGCTCGTTCGGACTGCGGCTTTTCGATTTCACGCGACTCGAGTTCCAGCGCGATTTCCTCGACGTTCAAGTCCGCGTCTTCATCATCGACGCGCACGTTGAGGGTCAACACGCCGCGCTCGTCACGGGGCTTGCCGCGCCGCGACTCGGTGCGCCGGCTCAGACGGGCTACCTGCTTGAGCAGTACCGGCTGCGCGTCGTGAGTTCCCACCTCAATTTGTTCCAGCGATCGCAGATCGACTGCCTCGGGCGATTCGGCCTGGGCACACAAATCCATGCTGGTCCACAAAGCCTGGGCCAACTGTTCCGGGGAGATTTCCAGATCGTCAATCGCGTCGGTGCGCAGTTTGAAGTCGATCGAAGTTGCCGATGGGGACGCGGCGTCATCGCTAGCAACGCCTGCCGCGGATCGGTGCCGTTCAGCTATCTTCCGAGCGCGGGCGTGAATGTCGCGGGCGTGCGCGTCAATCATTTCGCGCTTCTCGTCGATGAAGCGGGTGCCGAAATAGGCCGAATCCTCGCGATGTTGGCGCTCGACCTTCTCAGAAACCCACCGCGCGCCGATCACGCACAACCCGACGACGAAGACGACTTTCAATAGTCTGGGGCGTTTCTTGGTGCGCATTACCAGCAACAGAAATGCCACCGCGGCCACCACCGGGATGAACGAGGAACCGTGGAAGAAAAAACCGTTGAGGTAGCACATTTTGCATCAACTCCTGCAGGCAATTCGCTGGTCCGTCCCAAACCTTGGAATCGTGCTTTCCTCGGCCGATCTATCGTGCAGGGTTCCCAAGAACCGTCACGCCCCTGCGGCCAGGTCAGCTATCTAAGCCGCCTGGGCATAGCCGACCTCGCGTGGGTCGTGCCAAGGACTAGCCAGTTGCGTGGCTCCCGAAATGCTTGCAGCCACCCACATGCCCCAGGGTTGAGGAAAGCTCCAAAACTGCCCTAACACGAGCGCCGCCACGGAACACACCGCCAGGCTCCAGGGGTTGAATCGCGCCGACCGTGCCGGGTCGGCCTGCTTCCACCACCGTAAGAGCGGAAACAACAGGCCGAAATAGGCCAGATAGTCGGTTGCAATCGGGTCGCCAAAAATGTCGCCACCATCAAACGCCGGGCTGCCCACGAATCGCAATTCCGGGTTCGAGGGCAAATCGACCAGCAAGACGTGGTCCAGGCCAAACGCCACGAGCCCCACCCCCAGGCCCCCGCACAACAACACGAACCGCCGCAAAATTTCTTCGCCTTCGCGACCCTCCCAAAATTTGGCTGGAACCAAAATGCTCCAGCTTCCCACCGTGCCCACCAGCGCCAGCCAAACCAGCCGCTCGGGCTGGGTCTGGGTAAACACGCCCGCCACCACGCTGATCGCCGCGCAGACCGCCGCCGCCAGCAACATGGCTCCCAGCGTGTCGGTCAGGTGCTCGCGAGGCGACTTGGGGGCCAGCGCTGCCTGTACCGCGGCCTGGCGTTGTCGCCTGCGAGAAAGCCGCGCCGTGCGGCGCGTGGTCGATGGCATGGGCGGAGGCACCGCTCGCAGTGGCGCGGCCGGGGCCGGCTGCACCAATTGGGGTGTCACGTACTGAGCGACCGGCGCGCTTGGCGCGGCCAGGTGGCCCACCTGCTGTGGCTGCCAATTGAGCCACACTGCCCGCCCACCGAGGTAAATTGCGTATGGCACGGCCAGTGACAACAAAATTCCGGAGACCGAAACCATCGCCAAGGCGAATAGCACCATCAGCACTGCACGCACGGGCGCATTCAGTTGGGCCCCGATCCACGCGGCGTGCAACTCGGAACAGGTGTCTCGGCAAAAGCAATAGATCGGTTCGTTTTCAATGAAGCCAGTGCCGGCGGCCACGCCAGCCATGGCTGCGACCGGGGCAATGGGCGGAGGCGCAGCGCCCCCCCGCCAAGCCATGGTGTCTTCGAGCCGCGCGTCGTTCGACGACGGCAACGCGGAAACACTCGAGCGCTTCGACACCGGCAAACAGGCCAGCATTTCGCTCACAGTTTGGAAGCGATTGGCCGGGTCTTTTTCCAGGCAGCGAGCGACCACCGCGCGATAGGGCTCGGCCAGGTTGCCCAGGTCAGGCTGCGCGGTCAGGTGTTTCATCAGCACCTCGCCCACACTTTCGCCCTCGAATGGCAGACGGCCGGTGAGCATCTCGTAGAGCATCACACCTAGTGCATAGATGTCGATCTCCCGCCCGTACCGCCCGTTGGCCACCTCGGGCGCCATGTAGTGCACGGTGCCCACGCTTTCGGTCTGGCCGCTGCGGCGACTGGCGCTGATGAACTTCGACAGTCCATAGTCGCCTAGCTTGACGCATCCCTCGTCGGAAAACACGTTGCCGGGCTTCAAATCGCGGTGCACAATTCCGCGATCGTGCAAATAGCCTACGCCGGCGGCGATACCCGCCAACCAGGCCAAGGCCTCGTCGACCGGTAGGCCTTCGGGATGCCTGGCGAGCGTTTCCTCGAGCGATTCGCCGCCGATGTATTCCATCACCACCCAGGTATCGTCCTGAGCGTCGCGCCGCGTATCGAACAACGCCAACAAATTGGGGTGCTTGAGATTCAGGCAGGCGGTCACGCCACGCAATTCAATTTCCAAATTGCGGCGAATCAGCTTCAGAGCGACTTCCTTGCCCCCGTCGCTAACGGCGTAATAAACCTCGCCAAACCCGCCGCGGCCAATGCCACGCTTGATGGTATAGCCGTCCAGCGGGCGGGTGCCCCCTGCGTAGGTAAATTTCATGGTTCCGCCTCGCGCGGCACGGTTCGCCGCAGGGTCACCCGCGGCAGGAGTTCTGGCCGCCAGACCACTGGGGTCTAGGGTAGCTATGCGCTCGTCCATATGTCCAGGTTTCCCAAGCAGTTGAGTTCCGCCAGGTCCGCGACAGCCCCGGCCCCACCTGGGGACCACCGGCCACCGACGTGCCCCTGTTTTCTTGAACGCTCTGTTTGCCACGACGCTGTTCACCACCCTGCTGTTGGCCACCCCACGGTCACGCATTCACCGGTCGCGGCTTGCCTTCCGGTGCGTCCCCCCCGCACCCGAACGGTGCATCTAGGCGGCCAGTATTCGGTGCTATCTAACTTCTAAGGTCTTCGAGATTGAACGAGAAATCTTCCCCACTTACGAGCGAATGTCGCGAGATTGCGGCGGTCTGCACCACCGGCCGGCCGTCGGCCTCGAAGGTACCCGCGGCCCGGCAACCCAAGTTGTCGCCATCGCGGTACAACACGACCTCGCGCGTCCACCCCCGGCACGGCACATGGGCCTGAAGGCTGGGCCCCAATACGCACGAGTCGGCCATCAAGATCACGGCGTCGGCGGTGGGCTGGGTGCGGTGCCGGCTGACAAATTCCAGTCGCGCCGACGCGCTCAGGGGGTGCGGCTTGCGGAACCGCAATTTGGCCCCCTGGCCTAATTCCAACAGGGCACCATCGCCCAAGGGCACCGTGCCAACGACCGGCGAACCGTTGACCCTGACCGGTCGCAGGGCCTCGAGTACGTAGCCCTCGCCCACTCGTCGTACAACGGCGTGCCGCCCCGACAGATCGGCCAACAACGGGATATCGACCTGTTGCCCGGGCACCGGCTGGCCAATTACCAGCGACTCGCCTTGGCACACCAGAAAGCCCCCCACCTCGTCGACCCACAGCAAGAACCGCGCGCCGGGTGCGGTGGGTGTGCGCTCTGGTGAATCGCAGACTGGCAATGTCATTGGCGATGCTCCGACCGCGGCGGATGGCAACGGAAATGTTCGGACGTGCGCAACCTGCTCGTGGTGCAACGGCGGGGCCAGGCCGGGAACGGTCGATGACGCGTCGGCCAGCAACGTTCCTACCGCTTGCCAGGCTCTCCGGCGGGCTTCGCCGGCAGCGGCGTCGTCGGGCGCCAGTCCCAGCAACTCGTCGGCCACGACCAGTGCCTCATTCCATTGTTGTGTCGCTAGCAATTCGTGCAATCTCTGGCACAGCGGGCGATAGGCCGCCTGGCGTCGGAGCAGCTCTGCCCGCAAGGGTTCCAAGCTGGCCATGTGGGGCCTGAGCGACGCGGCTGCAGCCAATTCTCGCACAGCCGCAGTGAATTGGCCCTGGCTGGCTTGTTGCTGGGCCGTCGTGAGCTTGGTAGTCACCTCGGCCAGCTCGCGAAGCTGGCGATCTTCCACGCGCCGGCGGCCCAATTCCTCCAGCCGTGCGCGGGCGGCCTGGGGATCTCCTGCGGCCAGGTAGCCTTCGACCTCGGCCACGGCCCCGGCCAGCATGTCGTCTCGCAATTTGCCCACGGTGGCCGGGTCGGCGCCCAGCGAGGCAGCCGCTTCGACGTCGCGCCAGCCTGCCAGCGTTTCACCGTGCATCAGACGTTGC
>CAYSXM010000275.1:0-6112 GCA_964434905.1 uncultured Pirellulales bacterium
CCGGTACCCACAGCGCGGCACGTCGTGCTCGGCCAGATGCCAATAGCGTTCGTCGGGTATCCAGGTGCTCACCGCCGCATACGGAGCGTAAAGCAAATAGGCCACGTCGATCTCTGGTTCGCATTCCAATAGCGCCCGGCCATTCCTTACGAACCACTCGTTGAGCATCGTGGCCGTGTGATACATCGGGCGCAACTGGCCATGCTCGTCTACCGGCGCATGCGAGGGAAAGCTCGGGCACTGAAGTTGCGTCGTGCGGTCCAAGGTGTCATCCCAATAGCTCGTGCCTACCGTGACGAACACCACATAGCCCGTTGCACCCCCGGCCACGGAAACCATCGTTTGAAAAAACGGCACCACGGGGTCGCGGCTGCGTTGGTCGTACAAGGTGCCGAAACCCCAGTTCTCCTCCATGTTGATCCCACGTGCACGACGCGCTGTGTTGATGTAGCGATCGAACACATCGCGATCATAGGCCGCCACGCCCAGCCAACTAATCATGCCGTATTCGAACACATCGGCATCGACGTCGACCCGGTTCATGGCGAACCACCAGTCGGCATACAATGGCTCGTAATCCGCTGGGGCTTTCTCGGTCAGGTGCTCTTGCAAGTTCGGCACGTTCTCGGAAATCGGCGGCGTAATGCCGGCGTAATTCGTCAAGTACGGCAGATCGAGATCCAGGTAGTCCACGTAGCGCAGGTACACATCGCGCCGCAAGCGCCACTGGTATTCAGCCCAGTCGATATACAACAGCAGGTCTTCCTTGCGGCGCGGCCCAGGCGCGGGGCTGGCCGCCGCCCAAACCACCGGCTTCGGCGCGGCAACCAGGTTCCAGCTAGCATGGTCCGTGCCGTGCAAACGGTTGTATTCGCCGATCGTGCGATAGCGGTCCGCCATCAACTGTTGGTAATACCGCATGCCCGACGGCTCATAGCCCACGTGCCAGGGCGGATCGTTCGATGTGCAATAGACGGTTTCATCGTTCAACTGCAACGCAATCAGTGGACCTCCCTCGCGCGCGAAGGGGGCAATCACCTCTCGCACCTGCTGCAACCATTCGCGCGCCAGGTCATCGAAGGCATCTTCCAAAGGCGCGGGCAGAATCGAGGCGTCGTAGGTCCAATAGGCCGGCCCGCCGTGATAGCGCTGCATCGGCGCCATCGCCGCGTTGAAGCTGGGGCTCACCACATCCGGCAGGCCCCCAATGTTCAATTCGGAGTGGATGAATGGACCGGGCTTGATGATCATGTACAGCCCCAACGACTCGATCAGGTGCAAATAGTGCACCAGGTCGCGGCTGTCTTTCGTCTGCCCGGTAAAATCGTACCACCGACGACCGCCATCGAACCGCAGGTGGTGGCGCCAGGGAATGTAGAAGGTCACGCAGTTTGTGCCCGAGGCCTTGATCTTGCGCAGCCGATCAAGCCAGTGGTCGCGGCGGTCACGAAAATAAGGATAGTCCGAGGCGGTCAGAAATAGCGGCTCGTCGTCTTTCCAGAACCGGCCTTCACGGTACGAAATCGAAGCCATGCGCGGACTTCTCCCAGGGGAATCGGCAGAGGGAAAGCACTAACGGCAGGAAACAAAATCCGGCTCGCCACGCGCTACGACACCGTGGAAACCAGGGCCTTGCGCCGGTGCCGTGCAACCATTGCCGACAAAAAGGCCTGCTTGCCTTTCGCGCCCACAAGGCGGCCGGTGATCGCGTCGAGCAGCACGCAGTCGAGTTTATCGCCACGCCGCGCAAAGTAGTAGACCCACACCGGATAGGCGACCGCCCGGGGCGCGCGCGCCACCTCGATCGAAGGGCCTGCGCGCGCCGGTCGAAGCGTCGTTGTGCGACGCACCGCGGCACGCGCCAAGTCCAAACATTCAATCCGAGATATTTCCGACACCGGCCAGCAATCGTCCGAACCAGTCGTCGACCACGTTGCGCCCTCCTCGCCAGATGGGCTGTCACCCGCGTTCTCCGTTTCCGACGCAAGCAGCGGCCAGGCCGACACCTCACCGGTCAGGCCATCGACGTACAGAGAAACCTGGCTGGAACGCTTGCCAGAGGCCAGCGCGCACTCGACCCGATAACCAGGCAGCCAGACCAATTCCAACTTGCCACGCGGGGTCGTTCGACGGCGCCAATTCGCCAAATGCCGCACCCACGCGTACCAGCCGGGCCCTTGAAATCGTCGTTGGGCTCGCTCGGGCGAAACCTGGGGCGCCAGCCGCCACACCAGCTCATTGTTCATCGCGGCCCCTGCAACCGCCGCTGGACAAGTCGTCCACCCCACAGCATCACGACGCCAATCAACAGCAGCACCAAACCCGCGCCCAAGTTCACGTACATCGCGTGGGGGCGATGGCGAGCCCAAAACGTGCCCACCAGCACCAGGCTGGCTAACACCACGAAAAAACCACCGATCATCGCCAACGACACCGCTTCCCGTTCGGCGGACGAAGGCGTTGGTCCGGTGGGTTCGCTCATCCGATGGTTACCGCCCCAACAGGTAATACACCGCCACATAGGGCAACAGCAACAGCGTGGCCCAGATGCGCAGATCGCGCCAGCGTGCCTGGCTCGGCGCACCCAAATACACATAGCTGCGACGCAACGTCCACACCCAGCATCCCACCACCAGAAACAGGCTGATTACCGCCGCCTGCGCTACACCCATCGGCAACGACGACAGCCACCGATCGAGCGGTGCCTCGAGGCTGCGAAGCGGCGGGCCCAGGTCGGCGCGAATCGCTTGGCGAAAGGCCTCCCAAGCCCCGGGGGATGTCGGCGCAGGGTTCATGGCACGCTTTCCATTCTCTGGCTGAGCAACGCCTGCACTTCGACATCTTCGAGCACCTGGTTCAACACCAAGCCACGAATTTTCTCTGCCGGCTCAGGCGGAGTGACCAGGCTCACCACCACGGTCGTCACCATGGCGACGACAAACGCCCACCAACTGACAAACAAGAACGGATTGCCGCTGGGAAACACCGCATCGCCCAATACGTTCAGCGTGGCTGCCGTTACAACGCCCACCACCAGACCAGCCAAACCTCCCCACCGCGTGGCCCTCGCCCACAAGATGCCCAACAGCAGAATTGCCAGGGTCGGGCCCTGGAAAAACGACAACATGGTTTGCAGTGCCACGTACATGGTCTCGAACCCTTCGCCGATGATCCGCGCGACAATCACGCCCACCACCAGCAACACCACGGTCAGCAACCGGCCCAACCGCAGCGCATGAAGGTCCGATACCTCGCGCCCGGCGACGCGGCGATACACCTTAGAATAGATATCAGAAATGAACATCGTCGAGCAAGAATTCAGATACGAATCGATACTCGACATGATCGCCGCGAAGAACGCCGCGAACATCAGTCCCAGCAGTCCCGACGGCATCAACTCGCGAACCATCAGCGGCACGATCTCGTCCGACTTCGTCAACTGCGGATACAGCGCGCGTCCGGCCAGGCCCGGCAAGAACATCAACAGCGGAATCAACAGCTTCAAAAAGCCCGCCACGAGCATGCCGGCCTTGGCGTCCCATTCGCTCTTGGCACCCAGCGCCCGCTGCAACACCGCCTGGTTGCCCACGAAATAGGCGGTCGACATCACCAACCCCAACCCGAACAATACCCCTGTCCAAGGGTACGGCGTGTCGGTGGTATGCGGCAGCAGCAGGCGAAAAAAATCCTCCGTGCGGCCCGGTTGTGCCAAGGTCTGGCGATACACTTCGCTCCAACCGCCAGCCTCCCAAATGCTGAGCACGACCAGGGCGCTGGTCCCCACGAACATCACCACGACCTGCATGACATCAGTCATCACGATGGCGGCCAAACCACCCGCCACGGTGTACACGCCGACCAGCACCGCGGTGGCCAGCATGGCCGGCAAATAGTCCCAGCCCAGGGCCTTGTTCAAAATGACCGCCGCAGTCCACAGCATCAGACCAATATTGGCCGTCATAAAGGCCAACCAAATGCCCGCTTGCAGCAACTGCACTGCCTCGTTGTAGCGGCGACCCAAGAACTCGGGAATCGTATAGACGCCGCTACGCCAGTAGTAAGGCACAAAGACGAAGGCCGCAAAAATAACGGCCGGCACGGAACCAATCCAATCGAAGTTCGCCTGCGCAATGCCGTATCGATGGGCACTGCCCGAGCCAAACACCAGATCGATGGCCCCAATGTCGCTGGCCACGATCGACACGCCGACTGCCCAGAACGGCAACGCACGGCCCGCCAGGAACAGGTCGCCCGCCGAATTCACAAACCGCGTGTAATAGGCCCCCACGGCCAACATGCCGACCACATATACGAAAATGATCGTATAGTCGATGGCCGCCAACTGGCTGACTTCTGGGTTCATCGTCGCGGCCTACCTGCCTTCGTGCAACCTTCGTCACCCCGGCCTCCGACCGCGGGGCCATCCAGGCGCCAGACCATGGGATCGAGGTGGGGAAGCGGCAAGTAACCCGTGTCCGTCCACACAGTGTCCGTCCACACAGTGCCCGTCCACACAGTGCCCGTCCACACAGTGTCCGTCCACACAGTGTCCGTCCACACAGTGCCCGTCCACACAGTGCCCCTTCACACCGTGCAGGACAAACCGCTGAGAACATCTCTCTAGCCCGCACGCCGCGCCAAAGGTGAGCCCGTCCTCTCACCATCCACGAGTGGGCCTGGCTCGATCCGCCAGGCAATCCGCGCTATCTCCCACCTGCCTGCGCCGTGGCACCCGCTCCGGCTTCCTCACCGGGGTGATAGACCGTGCGCGCCTGCCGCTCGACATCGTCCCAATAGAACCAAGCGTCCTTGAACTTCCTCTGAGAGAGCAACTTCGCTTGATCGTCGAAGTGCGGCGATTTGGGATTCGCGCTGGAACCATACTGTATCAGCGACCCCGCCCGAATCTTCTCGCCAAACTCGACCGCACTCTGATAGCTGGCACCCACCACGGCATAGTGTTTCTTGATGACCTTCAAGGGCGGCAAGTTAATCGACGGTGAAAAATACATGGTAAACGCCACCCCCAATGGCCCATGCATGCCCGCGCTGGGCACGCTCGCGACGCTGTCGCTAAACGGAATCTGGTAGAAATCGGCAACATCGGCGTGTCGTTGCAAGCGGTTGATCTCGCCCCAGGCCGGTTTCCAGTCGCCAAACGTTTCTTTCAGCTTGCCGGCCGCGGCCACCAGTGCGCGGAACTGTGCTGCCGGATTGTTCACAAATTCGCCTTTCAGCGTCTCGCTAGTAAACGGCCCGTACATCTCCTCGTACCAAGCCAACAACAGCGGAGTCCGCGTGCACTCCACCGAGTTCTTGCAGTCCCAATCCAGCAGGTGCGCCAACAGCGGTTCAACCTCCGCCACCAGCGCCGCGTCGCTGGCGCGCAGCGTCTCCAATTCTCGGCGATAGCGTGGCAATTCGACCACCGCCCAGTACACCGTCGAATCGAACACCGCCGTCTGCCACTGTTCGTAAGTCATGTCGTGCATTTCGCGCAGCAACATCCGCGAGACCTTGGCCCGTCGCTTGTCGTCGTGCTTCTCCTGCACCATGTAGGTCGGATAGTCGCCAATCGCCGGGCTGCCGTCGTCCGTTACAGTGAACGGAGACTGGTTGCAATTCTGCACGAAACCCGCGGGCGGATTGATCGTGTTCGGCAACTCGCCGAAGGCGTGAATGCCCTGCCACTCGGTCTTCGGCGACGAACCATCGACCGGCCTCGTCCAGTCGAAGCTCGGGTCGCGTTTGGGCACAATGCCGTTGTAGAAATAGGCAATGTTCCCCTCACGATCAGCGTAGACCGTGTTGAAAATGTGGAACTCGAGCATTCCCATCGCCGCCTGGAATTCCGCCAGGTTCTTGGCCCGCACCATCTTCAACAACTGCCGAGGGATGAAGGCGTCGTACAGCTTGGCAATTTGTGCCGCAATGTACGTGGTGTCGTTTTCCTTCTTCACAATCGGTCCGTGGTGCGTCTTGCGAAAGGTGTACTCCTTCTCTTCCATCTTCTTGTTCTTCTTGACGCGAACCATTTCCTTCCACTCGATCGCCGTGCGGTAGCCGCCATCGTAGTGATAATCGAGCGGATGATCGGGTCGATCGAACACCA
>CAYSXM010000276.1:0-6102 GCA_964434905.1 uncultured Pirellulales bacterium
GGCAACTCCTAAAAGACTTTGGGGCGCCATTGCAAAGGTCCGTCCAGCCGCAATCCACGCTCGAACCAGCCAGTGTCGACCGCGGCTTGGGTCGGCTGTTTATTTTACCTCCGGCATCAATCCCCGGTCGAGCATAGTAAGCGATTGGGCACACCCCCCCGCCGACGAATGCCCCGGCGCCGACGCGCCGCTTGCTCGCCGCCGTGTCGCGGAGTTGGAGACCGAACCCCAGCCGCGACGGCGCGATATAATGCCCGGCGGCCCGTCCCGCGGGGGGCGCTGGCCGTGCGCCCCAGCCCCGCGGATCCCCCTCTGGCAACCACATGTCTGACGACGCAACGCTGTATCAGGCCGGTGACGACCAGCGACAATCTCGCGACATGAGTCTGCGCGGGCGTCGTCCGCCCAGCAGGGTGCCGGGTTATGAACTCGAACGCTTCTTGGGGGCGGGGGCCTACGGCGAGGTGTGGCTGGCGGTCGACCGGAATACGCGCCGTCAGGTGGCGGTTAAGTTTTACGCGCACCGCGGCGGACTCGACTGGTCGTTGCTGGCCCGCGAGGTAGAAAAACTGTCGTTCATGTTTGCCGATCGGCGAGTGGTCCAGCTTCTGGGAGTAGGCTGGGACGCCGACCCGCCGTATTACGTCATGGAGTTCCTGGAACGCGGGTCGTTGGAAGATCGTCTGCAAAGTGGTCCCCTGGCTACCTCCGAGGCGATCGAATTGTTTCACGAGCTGGCCTTGGCCCTGGCTCATTCCCATGCCAAGGGCTTGTTGCACTGCGATTTGAAGCCGGCCAACATTCTGTTCGGTGCCGATGGCAAACCGCGCCTGGCAGATTTCGGTCAGTCGCGACTGTCGCATGAACAGACCCCCGCGTTGGGCACCTTGTTCTATATGGCGCCGGAACAGGCCGATCTGGCGGCGGTACCCCATGTGCGGTGGGATGTCTATGCCCTGGGGGCAATCCTGTATCGCATGCTGGTCGGCGCGCCCCCGTTTCGGGGGCCGTCGAGCGCGGCGGCATTGGAATCGGCTAGCGATATCGAGTCGCGCCTGGCCGCTTATCGCCAGCAACTGACCGCGGCTCCGGCTCCGACGGCACATCGACACGTACCCGGCGTGGACCGCGCCTTGGCCGAGATTGTGGAGCGCTGTCTAGAGCGCCAACCGGAGCGCCGGTATCCCAACGTGCAATCGGTGCTCGATGCCCTGGAGCAGCGGCGACTGCGGCGAGCGCGTCGGCCGCTATTGGTTTTGGGCGCCCTGGGGCCGGCGCTGTTACTGGCCGTCATGTCGGCCTTTGCCTGGAGCGGCTACACCCGGGCGGTGGCCGAGTCGCGCGCCGCGGTGCTTGCTCGGGCAACCGAGGGCAATCGCTTCGCGGCCGAATTCGTGGCCGAGGCGGTGGCCCGCAAGATCGAGCGCCGCTGGGAACTGCTCGAACAGGCGGCCGACGATCAGCAATTGCGCGACTTGCTCGCCGCGGCGCAAGATGCCACGGCAATCGACGACCCGCGCCGGCAAGCGCTGCAGCAATATGTGCGCGGGAGTTGGCTGGCACTCGACCCCGCACAAAGCAACTGGTTCTTGTGCAGTGCGACCGGCCGGCAATTGGTGCGCATTCCCGAAGACGCGGCGTCGATCGGCAAGGATTTCTCCTACCGTGATTATTTTCACGGCCTGGGGCGCGATCTACCCGCCGTGGCATCGGGCATCGTGCCCATCCAGGGCCGGCACCTATCGATCGTATTCAAGGGCAAGGCCTCGGGGTTGCAACTGGTGGCCTTTTCGGTACCGATCTGGAGTGCTTCCTCGACCGACATTGCTCGCCGCGTGGTGGGGGTGCTGTGCATGTCCGCGCCGTTGGGTTCGTTCGCCGAATTGCACGGCGATCAGCGAGCGACCACGACCGCCGCGCAGTTCGCGGTTCTGGTCGATCTGCGCCCCGATGAGCAGGGTCGCGCCGGAATCTTGCTAGAGCATCCAGGCCTGGTGTCGGCCGCCCCGGCAACGGATCTGGCACCTCCGAAACACTATGTACCCGACGACGAGCTGCCGCGGCTGACCCAGGCGACGCAATTTGGCGAGCGTGCAGCCCAAGCGCGCAATGACCTGGCACGGGCGCAACGCCCCGCTGCCGATGGCCCCTCGGCGCTGCCCGGGGACGATTTCGCGGAGCAGTTGCGCGCGGCGGAATCGGAATTGGGTAGCGTGGATTTCGTGTTGAATCACCGTGACCAGTTGCCAGGTTTTTCCGATCAGCCCTGGTTGGCCGCCATTCGCCCCGTCTTGGTGAACGACGAGTTCGGAGACATCGAACCGACGGGCTGGGTCGTCTTGGTGCAAGAACGCCTAGCGCATGTGACGCAGGCAGTCGACGGCCTGGCCGATCGTCTGGTGCGCCGCTCGCTGACCGCCCTGGGAGTGGTGTTGGGCTTGGTGACGGGTCTGTGGGGTTTCGTCGTGACCTTGTTGAACGAGTCGCCGCAGGCAGGTTGGCTGGCCAGAGTGCGTCGCCGATTGGGCTTGGCGGGCGAGACAACGCACAGCGGGGGAACGATCTCCGCCGGTCAGGCGCCGGCGCGCTTGCCGCCCGCGGAGGTTCGTCCTACGGCGCCCGCGGACCAAGGAAAACCGGCGTGACCCATCTCATTGCCCAGGGCACGGAAGCCAGCCAGCGTTGGCGCACGGAATTGGTCGCCGGGGTTCGGTTGACACTGGGGCGCGGCGCGGTCGATCTATCGGTGCCTTGGGATGATCGCATTTCGCGTGAGCACGCCGAGTTGATCTGGCGCGAAGGGCGACTGGAGCTACGCCGCCGTCCGTCGGCGCGCAACCCCATCTTCTTCGAGGGGCGCGAGGTCGATTTGGCGTTTGTCTTGCCGGGTCAGCATTTTGTGGTGGGCCGCACGGATTTTTGCGTTTCAGACGACGAGATGGCCGTGTCACAACGACTGCCACGGCCGGTCGAGGAACAAACTTTTAGCCCGCAACTGCTCGAACAGGTGCGGTTTCACGACGCCGATCAACGAATCGAGGTGCTGAAGGGCTTGCCGGATGTGATTACCGGATCGGCCAACGATCGCGATCTGTGCTTGCGCCTGACCAACCTGCTGTTGGCCGGTATTCCGCGCGCCGAGGCTGCCGCGATGGTGGCCCTCGAGGAACCAGCCGAGCCCGGGACTCCCTCCGATTCGCACACCGCGACGGCTCCGCGCGTGCGGGTGCTGTACTGGGATCGCCGCCGAGCGCAAGCCGTGCCGTTCGCGCCCAGCCAAAGCTTGATTCTCGATGCCTTGGCAAAGCGGCAAAGCGTGCTCCACGTGTGGGGCCCCGATCTCGATCCAACCCCCGCGGCGTATACCGTCAGCGAGAGCATCGACTGGGCATTTGCCACGCCGGTGCTGGGTAGTTCGCCAGCTTGGGCGCTGTATGTGGCGGGCAGTTTAGGAGGCGCGGGAGTTGCCTCGCGCGATCTGCGAGAGGATTTGAAGTTCGCCGAACTTGTGGCGGCCATCTTGGCGGCGTTGCGCCAGGTGCGGACCTTGCAAAGCCAAAACGCCGTGCTGAGCCAGTTCTTCTCCCCGCTCGTCGTGCGGGCCATGGCCTCGCAAACCGGCATCGACGTATTGACGCCGCGCGAGACGGACGTGGCCGTGATGTTTTGCGACCTGCGAGGTTTTTCCCTGGAGGCCGAAAAAAGCTCGGCCAATCTCTTGGATCTGCTCGAACGCGTGAGCCGGGCGCTGGGCGTGATGACCCGCTGCATCCGCGCTTCCGGTGGGGTGGTGGGCGACTATCAGGGCGACGCCGCCATGGGGTTCTGGGGTTGGCCCTTGGAACAGCGCGACGCCGTCGAAAGGGCGTGCTTGACGGCCTTGCGAATTCGCGCCGAATTCGAGCAGGCTGCCAGCCGGCCCGACGATCCGCTAGCGGGCTTTCGCGTGGGAATTGGCGTGGCCTCGGGCCGAGCGGTGGCCGGCAAGATCGGCACCGACGATCAGGTGAAAGTCACGGTCTTTGGCCCCGTCGTCAATCTGGCCTCGCGGCTCGAGGGCATGACGAAGATCCTCCGCGCGCCCATTCTGATCGATGCGCGCGTCGCCGAAGTCGTGCGGCATACCCTGGCGCCTGCCCAAGCACGCTGCCGGCGATTGGCAGTCGTCAAGCCCTATGGATTGAACAGCGCGTTGGAAGTCAGCGAATTGGTTCCCCCCCAAGCGCAATTTCCCCTGTTGGCCGACGACCATTTGCGGATTTACGACGACGCCGTCGATGCACTGCGCGACGGCCGTTGGGACGAAGCTTTCGATTTATTGCACCGCGTTCCGCCGGAGGATCGCGTGAAGGATTTTCTGACCGTGCTGATTGCGCAACACCATCGGACGCCGCCGACCAATTGGGACGGGGTGATTCGGCTATCGAGCAAGGGCTAGCCAGGGCTCGCCGCGCGCGGGCTGCTAGCGTGACAGCAGGCCGGCATCGATCACGAACTGACTGCCGGTGATGAACCTGGCACGAGAAGATGCCAGGTACAACACGGCTTGCGCGACATCGTCGGCCTCGATCCAGGGCACCGGCAACAGGTTGCCGGCCGAGCGCTCGGCGATTTCCCGAGGGGTGGCGCCTTCCATCGCGGCCAGGCCATCGTTCATGGGAGTGTTCACGCCCGTCGGATGCAACGACACCACGCGCACGCCGTGCGGCGCCAGCTCAATCGCCCAGCTCTTGGTCAGCCCTACCAGGCCCCATTTGCTGGCCGCGTAATGGCTCAACCGCGCCATGCCCCGCAGGCCCGCGATCGACGAGTTGTTAATGATGACCCCGGAGCGCTGGGCCATCATCAGGGGAATGACATGCCGGGCAGTGATCCAAGCGCCCTTGAGATTGATATCGAGCATGGTGTCCCAAGCTTCTTCGCTCAGTTCATGGGCCAATCCGTAACCGCAAATACCGGCGTTGTTGAACAGCACATCGATCCGCCCGAGCCGCCGCACGCCCTCGGCCACGGCCGCGCCCACGGCGTCGCTGTCGCGGACATCGGCCTCGAAGGGCAAGCACTCGACCCCCCGTTGCCGGCATTCTTCTGCCAGCGTGGCCAGTTCGTCGGGCTGCGCCAGGGCATAGCCGGGATATGCCAGCGGTCGGCAAACGTCGAGCGCCACGATGCTGGCCCCAGCGGCTGCCAACGCCAATGCGGTCGCGCGACCCTGGCCATGCGCGGCCCCAGTGATCAGCGCGGTTTGTCCGAAAAACTCGCCTGGCATCGTACGGCTCCTTGCGTGGCAGTGGCGATGGCTGCTGGCCGCCGGCCTGTTGGCGGCAGCAACCGCGACCTGGCGCGGCTGTTTCCAGGTGGTATGTGCGTGTGTCGATTTCCTGCGCGGGTGAGCGATCAATCGAGGCCGATCCGACGCAGCTTGCTGAACAACGTGCTGCGCGGCAGGCCCAGCAGGCGCGCGGCCTCGGTCTTGTTGCCATTGGCCTGGGCCAGCGCGGCCATCAATTGCTCTCGCTCCAAGGGTTCCGTCTTGGCGGCGGTTGTAACGTCGGACGACCAATTGACGGGAACCGCGCGGGGTTCGCCGCGGAGCGTCGCGACACTCCGCGTGCCGGTTGCCCGGCGGCCGCCGGCGACAACCTCTGGGGGCAAGTCGCGGCGGCGCACCGCCTCGCCATCGGCCAGCACCACGGCCCGTTCGATGGCGTTTTCCAATTGCCGGACATTGCCTGGCCAGTGGTAGGTGCTGAGGACTTCGAGCGCGTCTTCGTCGATTCGCACGATGCGTTTGCCCGCTTGCACGGCGTGGCGTTCGAGAAAGAACATGGCCAATTCGAACACGTCCTCGGCTCGCTCGCGCAGGGGTGGCGCCGTGATGCTGATGACGTTCAGGCGATAGTACAGATCTTCACGGAAACGGCCACGGCGAATCAGCGCTTCCAGATTCTGGTGCGTGGCCGCCATGAGTCGCACGTCGACCTGCACGCGTTTGACCCCCCCCACGCGCTCGAACGATTTTTCCTGCAACACCCGCAATAGCTTGGTCTGGACCTCGAGGCTGACATCGCCGATTTCGTCGAGGAACAGCGTGCCTCCGTG
>CAYSXM010000277.1:0-6096 GCA_964434905.1 uncultured Pirellulales bacterium
GCCACATTACCTTCGGCTCCTCGCGACGAAAGTCATGAATATTCCGGGCTGAGCACTCTGAACCCCGCCCCCGTTTGAAAAGGGCACACCGACGTGAGTTGGACCACTGCCGATTTGTGCGACCAGTTTTCGAGCGAGTTGCAAATTGCCGAGCCGTTGTTTCAGAATTACGGCGGACGCCTGGCATTCTGCGGCCAGGTCGCCACGATCAAGGCGCATGAGGACAACTCCTTGGTCCGCACGCTGCTCACCGAACCAGGCGCCGGGCGCGTCTTGGTGGTCGATGGCGGTGGCTCGCTGCGATGCGCCATGCTGGGCGACCAGTTGGCCATGCTGGCGGTGCAGCATGGCTGGTCGGGCGTGGTGCTGAACGCCTGCCTGCGCGACTCGGTGGCCATCGCCGCGCTCGATCTCGGCGTCAAGGCTTTGGCCACGCACCCACTGCGCAGCGTCAAGCTCGAGACCGGCCAGCGCGATCTGATCGTGCAATTCGGAGGCGTGACATTCCGCCCGGGAACGTTTCTCTACGCCGATTCCGATGGCCTGATCGTCTCCGCCAGGTCGCTGCTGGAACCCGGCAGTTGAACCAGCGCTGGATCGGACGAGGTGCCGACCGACCGTCGCAGTTGGCCACAGGCGGCGTGAATGCGATCCCCCTTGCGCTCGCGCACCTGAACATTGATGCCACGCTCTACCAAGGGGGCCACGAACCGGGCCACGGCGCTGTCGCTCGGCGTGGCGTACCCTAGGCCGGCCACCGGGTTGTACGGTATGACGTTCAACAACGCGGGGCGACCCGCCAATAGTTCAGCCAGCAGTCGAGCCTGGTGCGGACGATCGTTGATCTCCGCCAACAGCACGTATTCGTAGGTCAAACGCCGGCCAGTGCGCTCAAAGAAGGTGTCGGCCGCCGAGAGAATCTTCGCCAGCCCGATGCGCCGGTTGACCGGAACCAGTTGGTTGCGCAAGGCATCGTTCGGCGCGTGTAGCGAAATGGCCAGGTGATATGGCAACCCGCGGTCGGCCAAGCGAACAATGGCCTCGGGCAAGCCCACCGTCGAAATGGTGATTCGCCGCGCGCTGATGCCCAGTCCGTCGCTGCGGTGCGCTGTGTCGAGCGCGGGGAGCAAGCGATCGAGGTTCGCCAGCGGTTCTCCCATGCCCATCACGACTACATGGCTCAACCGTTCTTTGTTCGGCAGCAGCCGTTCAAGCCGCAACATCTGCTCCAAAATCTCGCCGGTGGTCAAATTGCGAACCACGCCGTCGAGACCACTGGCACAAAAAACGCACCCCATGGCGCACCCCACCTGGGTGCTAATGCAAATGGTTCGCCGCGCTTGATCGCGTAGCAGCACACACTCGATCCGGTTACCGTCAGCCAGTTCGAGCAGCAGTTTCTCGGTTCCGTCGGGCGTGGTCAGATGACTGGCAATCTGGGTAGTCCACATCCGCCAGGCCCTCTCCAATTGCCCACGCAGGGGCGCCGGCAGGTCGGTCATCTCCGAAAATGTTGTCGCCCGGCGTTCGAAGAGCCATTTGCGTACCTGGCGCGCCCGGAACGGCGGGGCTCCCTGCGCCGCCAGCCAAGATTCCAGCTTTGCCGGCGAACTATCGAGTAGAGAGGGCTGGCAATCGACTGGCATGGCGTTCCTGTTATGTCGAATGACGTTTCGTTTCGCCGACCATTGTCTATAGCCGCACACCAGGGCCACCAGCCCATTCTGGCTGGTTGAGTTCGACAGTCTAGTGGCTAAGCATTGGTCAGACCGCCGCCGATTGGCAGAATCGACACCCCTGGGGGGAAACCGCGGAAACCTTGTTGAATTGCGAGGGGGTCAGGACGCCGACCTTGCAGTTCTCCTGACTCCGTCCGAGAGCAGGGCAACCGGCGTACGTGGAGGGTGCTGGCACGCACCATCTAGATCGCCAGGACAGTGCCACGGTACAACGTCCGAAGCATTCGTCAGCGCAATTTGCCAAGGTCAATCTGGTGTCAGCCGCGCGCTGCAGGAGAATCATCGCCGGCCGTGGTTCGCGAGTCACCCCATGACAGCCGAAATTGGTTGGGGTTTCAATAGTTCGCAGGGGCGCCCGTTCGGGACGAATCGGGTCTTTTCGGTGCCTGCCCCACGAGGCGTGGGAAGGGTAGAATCCGCCCCGGCGTCGCACAGGAATTTAGCCCTCGAGTAATTTGCCATGTCGCAACCTCCTCCTCCTCTTCCAGGCCCCCCCCAGGCAGCACCTCCGAGCGGCACCAGCGGGATGGTGAAGATTGTGCTAGCGCTAGTCATTGGCGGAACCGTGGCTGCGGCCATTTGCTGCGGCGCATTGGGGCTTGTGGGCTTTCAGGGCGCACGTTTGGTGGGCACGGCACTGGAGCAGGCCTATAGCCCCGATCCGGACGAAACCTTGAAACGAACCTCAGAGATTGCCGAGATTCAGTTGCCCAACGAACTGCGACCTGCCGGCTCATTCAATCTACGCGTGCCCGTTACCAATTTGCCGTTGTTTGTTGCGGCCTGGCACACCAGCGACAAACCGTGGGCGTTTTTAGCGCTGGCGGAACTGCACCAAGATAACCAAGAGGCTAGCCGCGACGCGCTGCACGAGGTGCTCAAAACCTATCTCAAGAGCCACGAGCCCGACGATATTCACGTCGAGCACACCGAGGAACGCGAGTATGTCATTCGCGACAAGCCAGCCTGGTTCGAAATTGCGCGTGGCCGCGGAACCCGCCATCCCGATCAAGAGTACGTTCGCGTGCTGGGCGGGTTTCCAGGTCAACATGGTCCGGCTTTGTTTGTATACTTGACCAGGTCCGATACATATGATGAGGCCCAGGTAACCCACATTATCGAGTCGATTCGCTAGCAATTGCTCTCCTGGAAACCCATTGCATGAGCCAAGGCACCCAGGTTATTCGAGACGACGCGAAATGGGCGAGCTGGCGCCGCGCGCAGTGCCTTCGCGTAGAGTGCCTTCGCGTACAGTGCCTTCGCGTACAGTGCCTTCGCGTACAGTGCCTACATGGTGTATTAGCGATGGCCATTCTGGCGATCTGTGGCAACGGTGCTACATCCGGCGAACTGTCGCTGGCCTGCCGGTCGCGCGTGCAGCCAGTCAAGGGAGTCGACGAATGGACCGCCGTGGAGGTCCAGGTGCCGCTTGCGCCCGCTACCACGGCGTTGGTGCTGTGCGACGTGTGGGACCGGCACTGGTGCGATGGCGCCACACAGCGGTGTGCCGTCCTGGCCGGTCGCATGGCCCCGCTGGTCGAGGCGGCTCGTGCCGCTGGCGTGCTAATCGTGCATGCTCCTAGCGACACGCTGAGCTTCTACCAAGACCACCCGGCGCGGCGACGCGCACAAGCGGCCCCCCGCGTGGCGGCCCCAGCGTCGGCCAAGATTTTCGAGCCGGCGCTACCCATCGACGATAGTGATGGCGGCTGCGACGGCCCCCATGCATTGCCCGTCAACACCCGCGTGTGGACCCGCCAGCATCCGGCCATTCGCGTGGCAGACGAGGACTTGATTAGCGACGACGGCCAAGAGATCTACAACAGTTTGAGTGCCCGCGGAGTGCGGCAATTGATCGTCATGGGGGTGCACACCAACATGTGTGTTTTGGGGCGGTCGTTCGGCATCCGGCAGATGACGCGGTGGGGATTGCGCACCCTGCTGGTGCGCGACCTGACCGATGCCATGTACAATCCACAGCGAAGGCCACACGTTTCCCACGACGAAGGTACCGCCCTGGTCGTCGAGCACATTGAAAAATACTGGTGCCCCTCGACCACAAGCGCGCAGTTATTGTCCGGTTTGACCGCACGCTAGCGGAGTATCAACCCGGCTTGGTTGGGTCACGCAGCACGAGTGCTGGCCTGGGTTCACCGGTGGCCAGGCACGGGCAACGCGGTGGCCGGCGTGGCTTGCCGTTCGAACAGCCAAACGGATGGCACGCTCGATACATTTCGTTCGCGATAGCTGCCATAGGTTGCCAGCCACGCGGCAACCTGGCTGCGTTCGGTTTGACCTGGCCCCACCACGACCAGCCGTGGCGGCGTGGGCCAAACCGCTTCAGGTGCCAGCGGATCGACGAACCGATATTGTCCGCCCGGTGGCGTGATTTGGTCCAGGGCATACAGCCACTCGAGATTGACCACCGCCACATCGACTCCGTCGCCCAGTTCCGGGCGCAGCGCCGCCGCTAATCGCTCTTGGTCGGCGATCGGATGTCGTGCCAACTCGACCACGCCCAAACCGGCGGTCGACACCATGCCGGGCAGCCAGCACAGCCCCAGCGCCAAGGCACAAACATTGGCCGCCGGTGCTAAGCGATCGCGGCGAGCGAGCGACTCGACAGCCATTGCCAGGGCCAATATGCCCCAGGGCACAACCGATTGGACATAATGCGGGTACTGCCGCGCAACCAGCGGCGCCAGGGCTGCCAGCAGTCCGGCCGAGAGCACCGCGGCGCCGCGTTCTCGACTTGCAACCAGCCACACACCACAAACCAGCATCAGCGGCAGCAAGGGAATAAAGGGGCCCCCCTGCTCAGTGACGGCCACGAACAGAGCCTTGGGGCCGGCCACCTGGTAGCGACCAGCGTAGCCACCGAAGTTGGCCAACACCGAGGCGGTTTGCGCTGGCGATTGTCGCGTAGCCAGGTTCCACGCGCCGAAGGGCAATGTGGCGGCTGTCAGACAGACGATCGCGCGTGTCAAGCCGGCGAATCGCCGCGCGACCCGTGCGGCGTCGAGCGGCGCGCCCGCCGCGGTCGGTGTTGTTCGGAACCCCACCACGGCCAGTGCGCACAGAACGGGTAGCTGCAGCAATGCATACTGCTTCACCATCAACGCCGCGCCTCCGCACAGTCCGATTAGCAAGGCGCGCCACAGCGTGGCGCCAGGCGCGGCGATCCACAGCGCCAGAATCAAGAACCAATTCTGTAGCGGCTCTAGCGCCACGGCCTTGCCGTCGGCAGCCCAGACCCAGCCGGCACCCAGCACGGTGAAAAAACGCGCACGGTCCCTGGCCACTCCCCAACGCGCGAGCGTGCCGTACAGCAGTACGGCCGATGCCGCGTGAACCGCGTAGATCGCGGCCTTGACCGCCACCGGCCAGCGCAGGCCGCTGGGACCCAATGGCGCCAGCAGGTAATAGCCCAACGGTGGATAATTCGTGGGAAAATCTGCCACCGGTCGCTGGCCTAGCGCCACCCGTCGCGCCAGGGGCAGGTAATATCCTGCATCCAGGTTGAGTGGGGCCGCTAGCAGCGCGGCCAGTGCTTCGAGCAGCAGCAGCGCGACCAGACCCCAGGTCACCCACTTCACGATGGCCTCGCCGGTTCGACATTTTGCCGACCCGCGACCGCGAAATGGTGATTGGGAACAGGGCTCGCGGGGCCGTGCAACACTTGCAGAATGTAATCTGCCGCACGCCCCGATGCGCCCCCCCGCGCCACCTGGTCGCGAAGCGCCCGAAGCTGGGCCACCTTGGCCGCGCGGCGATCGGCGTTTTGCAGCCAGTCGATCGCGTGGCGCGCCATCAGAGACGACTTGTCTTGCCAAGTCAGGTATTCGGGAAACGGCACCCGTTCCGCATCGGCCCCCAGGGGATCGTAGGGGCTCAGATCGCGCGGAAACAGTTCGTCGGCCGCCAGTAGATTGACCAAGGTAATGTATTTGACGCGGCGAAAATACGACTGCACGACGTAAGCTAAATGACTAACCGCATACAGCACCACCGTCGGCTTGAGGTGATGCAACAATTCCAGCGACACCGAACCAGAAACTGCCAAGCAGCATTCCGCCAGGTGCATCAGCTCGGGTGTGCGGCCCACGTGGATTTCGGCCGTCAGGCCGCTAGCGCCCACAATCTGCCGGGCCAATTCAGCTTGTTCCACCTTGAACGCGGCCACCGCGAAACGCGCCGCGGGCACGCTGGCTTGAATTTTCGCCGCGGCGCGCAACAACCCCGGCAGATTGTGTTCGACCTCTTGTCGGCGAGAACCTGGCAAGATGGTGACCAGCCGGCCCGGCAGCGCTTGTTGCTGCGCCAGAAACGCCACATCGAAAGGTTGTCGACCAACTTC
>CAYSXM010000278.1:0-6089 GCA_964434905.1 uncultured Pirellulales bacterium
GGAAAATGAACATCATTCCAGCCACCATCATTTCGTCGGTGGTCTGCTGGCCATAGCGCACTTCGGCCGTGGGATCGGGATTGGCCGGGTTGTTCCGTGAATTGTCCCAGTGGGCCACGGCGTGAATGCGCGTGCCCAGTGGCAGCGATTGCGGCTGCTGGAACCAATACATGGTTTGCCAGTTGAAATCGTAGCGCGGCACGGAGAGCAGCTTTTCGCGTCGTCCGTCTGGATAATAGGCCATGAAGTAAAAGCACTTGCCGCGCAAATGCAGGTGTGGCATCAGCCCCATCAGTTGCGTGTGTTCTTGGTCTTTGACCAGGAACACGAACCGGCACAGCGAGTGCGGGTCGCCGGGTGCAATGCGGAAACCACGGTTTTCGTGCGTTTGCATGGCGACTTGCCAAGCCGGTTTCTGGCGTGCCCAGGTTAGTCGCAAGCGGGGCCGGTCGTGCGCGGCAACACCGGTGGGTGTGTAATGAACTTGCAACACAATTTGCGAGTTGGCTTCGATCCGCAATGCCGTGTCGGCCGGAAAAACAAAGCTCGGTTCGCCCGGTGCCCAGATGGCAATCACCTGGATTCCTTCGAGGTTGGCCGGGGGGCCTTCACGACCTGGCGGCACACTGAAGGCCATCACGTGATGCACCACGCCGGGCACGCCAGGAGCGACTTCGGCCGCTTGCACCCATCGATCTTCGCGAAACAGCTCACGCGTCGTGGCGACTGGCAATCGGAAATACTCATAGGGGACTACGCCATCGGCCGGCACGGCGAACTCTCGATCGGCCTCGATTTCCACGTCGCAGGTCGATTGCGGCGCAGCCGTATCGTCGCCGAATGCTGGCGGCAAATCTGCCGGACGGCCCAGGGCCAGGCCTTGGTCAACCCAATTGATTAGTATCGTCTGTTCCGCGTCGGTAAGTCGTCGGTCGTTGCGAAATTGCCCATGCCGGGCGTCGGCGTGCCAAGGGGGCATGCGGCGTTCGACTACCACTTCCTTGATCATCTGGCCCCACCGCACCGCATCGGCATAGGTTGTCAGGGAAAACGGCGCCGCGGCGCCAGGTCGATGGCAAACTTGGCACCTGCGCTCGATGATCAACGCGACGTCGCGGGAATAGGTGGGCGCCGGCTCGGCGCTGGCTGGCCGTACGCGGTCGAGCAAGCAGCCATCGGCCGGTGTACGATCCACGGCCACCGCACCTCCTGCCAGAACGGCCCCCACGGCATCGGTCAGGTACGACCGTGTAACTGCCAATGCACGGTGATTCACTGCGAATTGGTCGTCGATCTTGCCGCGATAGCGCAGCGCGAACGAGCGGTCGAGTACACAGACCTCGGGCGTGCGAGTGACCCCAAGAGCGTTTGCCAGGCGCTGTTCCAGGTCTTTTAGAACCGGAAACGGCAGGTCGCGGTCGCAAGCGTGCGCGGCGATCATGTCGATGGATTCGTGCTCGTGCGGATAAACCGCCAGGAACTGCACGTTCCTCGCGCGCAGCTCCGCCTCGAGCGCTACCAGCCGCGGAACGTAAAGATTGGCCACCGGGCAATCGACACCCAGAAACACGATCACCAGCGCGTCGTACTCGGCAAAGGCGTGTAGCGAGCGACGACGGCCACTCAGATCGAGCAGTGAATCGACATCCGCCACCGCCGCGTCGATGCCGGGCTCGAGCGCCAGCGCCGCGCGCGGAGGCGTCGAAACAACACTCGCCAGCAACAACCAAGCCAGCGCCATCCGTGTCATGCGGGTCCCCAAACCTGTGCCGTCGCAGCGTCAAGGCGGGGGAGTTTAGCCAGCAGTGCGGTTAGACGCTAGCGACAAACTGGGGGGGCATATGCGACTCGCAGGGGGGCCTGACGACATGACCAGGGGTGTTCGGGCAAGGGTTTCTTCATCCGCTCAGTGCCGCACACCCACCCCGACGATCCTGGAACCATCTGTCAACGAACAGGCCCGATCCGGACTGTTGCCAGTGCGGATCGGGCCTATGTTTCGTGAGAACGGCAGAGAAAGTCGCGCTGGGACTTTTAGCCGTTCTTGATGACCGTCTGCATCTTCATTACGTCCGCCATGTTGCCCTTGACTTTCAGCTTGCCCAATGTGAAAGCCGTCATGGGATTGACCTTGCCCGTGGTGATACCAATCCAAGTTTCGTCGTTGGTCTCGATGGTAGCGCTGGGCGTCGCGTCTTCGCCTTCGACGGTTTCGCACTTACCATCGCCCACCTTGACCACGTAGTTGCCCCCCTTGTCGCCAGCGATCTTGAATTGAATCGTGGCTTTCCAGGCGCCGGCCGCTCCGGCGTTGAAACGATTGGGCATTTCCTGAAAGATCTGCTTGCAATGCTCGATGTCCATGGTTCCTCTACTCGCATTCGGGCGGGAATTTCATCCCGCATGACCGAACTGAACCTACCGTGCTCCACGGGCTGGTCACTGGTCGGAAGTTAGCCTTGCTCGACCGCGGTACCGGCCCGATTTTTGCCTGACCTGGCCGAACCCCCTGCGGGGGCAGTAGCCAGACCACGCGCCAGCCGCCATTGCCACGCCGCACCCTCCGGCCCCCTCATTTTTCAGGGAAATTCCGGCTGGCGGACCCAACAACCGAGACAACGCTGCGGCCAGGGAGCACCGCCAACCGTTCCCCAAGGAAGGGCCGGCGGTTCGTCGCGGTCACGCGCCGGACGAGCCACCAATATTTCAGCCCATCGGTCGGCTGTCAAACGGGGTGCCAACAGGGCACAATGCTCGCACAGGGGGGCGTGTTACAACCTGGCAGGTTTCCAGGTTGTCATCACGCCCAGCAGGGCCACGGGGTGCGCCAGAAGGCGGTGTTTCCCCGGAACTGCTCGTCACAGATTCAAGAACCCGTTGCAGGGTGTCGACCGGCCTTGAGTGTGCAGATTCTTGCCCGACTTGCCAGGTCGACAGCCGGCGGCGCGGTTCCGGCCGCGCCGATTCGACAGCCAACGGCAGCCCTCGGCAGGGCAACGCCGACGTCGGAGTACAGGAGTCCTTTTGATGCACCTTCGCCAGACGCTTAGCACCGCGCTATTGGTTTTGTGTGGTGTGTTTTACATCGTCGCGGGCGTCAACCATTTCCTGGACGAGTCGTTTTACCTGAAGCTGATGCCGCCCTACCTGCCGGCGCATCGGCTGTTGGTGCAAGTGAGCGGTGTGGCCGAGGTATTGCTGGGCGTGCTGCTGTTGGTGCCGCGCACACGCCGCCTGGCGGCTTGGGGAATTGTGGCCCTGTTGGTGGCAGTGTTTCCGGCGAACATTCACGCATTCTTGCACCAAGAGGTTCTTCCCGCGCCGGCCTGGGCGCACCTGTTGCGGCTGCCGATGCAGGGAGTTCTAATCGCTTGGGCGTGGTGGTACACCAGGGCCTCGGTGAACCAGCGCCCCTAGCACGCTGCTGGCTGAAGACGAGCTTCCAAGCACATCAGGAATTAGCCATGGACGCGACCAACGAAGCAATGCCACCGAACAAAATCGCAACCTGGGTGGGCCGGCTACTGAGCGCCGCGCCGCTGGCTTTGCTGCTTTTGAGCGGCACGATGAAGCTGGTGCAACCGCCGGAAGTGGTCGAAGGTTTCGGCAAGCTGGGCTATCCCCAACACGTGGCGTTTCCCCTGGGAATCGTCGAGATCGCTTGCGCGGTATTGTACGCGATGCCACAGACGGCCGTGCTGGGCGCGATCTTGCTGACAGGTTATCTGGGCGGCGCCACGGCCACGCATCTGCGCGTCGAGGAGCCGTTTTACGCGCCGATTCTGCTGGGCGTGGTGTTGTGGCTGGGGCTTTTTCTGCGCGATGCGCGGGTTCGCGCCCTGGTTCCTTGGCGGCGGTAGTTGCCGGGGCTGCGCCGCAGTGTACGTTGCGCTGCAAGTCGGACAGACAAATCTCGCGTGTCAGAATCCTACCCCAACCGTACCGTACCACTGGCCGAGGTTGACTGGGGCTGCGCGCATGAATTGGTGCAGCTTCAAGTTGCAAACAGGCACATAGAACGGTTTGTGTAGCGGCATGCGATTGCGACTAGAGACCGAGCTACAGGCACCGGCCGATTGGGTTTGGCAGCGGGTGCAGACCATCGACTTGCTGGAACGGGTGACGTGGCCGTTGTTGATGTTTCGGTCGGCCAGCGCGGCCCCACTGCCCGACCGCTGGCGGTTGGATGCGCCGTGCGCGCTGGTGCTTCAAAGCTTTGGCGTGTTGCCGCTGGGTCGGCATACCATTCGGTTGGTTGGTTTCGACAACGACCGCCGCACGCTCGATTTCGACGAGCAGGGGGCGCTGGCGCGGGTGTGGCGGCACACGATTGCGGTCGAGCCGATCGACGGCGACCGCTGCCGGTACTCGGACGATCTGGAAATCGAAGGTCGTAAGGGGTCGACCTGGGCGGTGTGGTGCCTGGCGGCCATTTTTTATCGCTATCGGCAAGTGCGATGTCGGCGGCTGGCCCGGTTGCGCGCGGCGCAAGCGCGTTAGCAGCCCGTTGAAGATCTCCACGGACCACTTGGTGGTGTGCCGGGAATCGCGCCAGTTCCCGTGGCAGACGACCGAAGCCCCCCTCAGGCCAAATACAACTATTTACGTTGTATTCGCAACAAAAACACTTTTTTATTTGGATGGCAGCGTGGCTAAGATGCGCTAGACAATGCCCAGGCCAGCGAGGCACCTACGGCACCAAGGCCCCCTCGGGCCGTTGGCCACCAAACGGTTGACTTGCCCTCGGTCTCGTTCTCCAGAAAGGATCGCGTTGCATGTGCCAGCCCTACGGCCGTTGCCTTTGGTTTCACTGCTTTGCGGTCGCCATGTGCATGGCCACACAGGTCACCGCGCATCCCGGATCGGGCATTGTCGTCGACGAGCGCGGCCGCGTGTGGTTCATGGACACCGGTTTTGGCCTGTGGCAGATCGACGAGTCGGGTCGCCTTACCGCGCATGGCGGAACGGCCGGGCATTTTCTGGTCATCGACCGCAACGCACGGCTCAAGCGGGATCATTTCTCGCACTTGCAACCGGGCGACGCCGAAATTGCGCGCATCGATCCCACGCTAGTGGTGGCCACCAGCTATCCGGTTGCGGTCGGTTCCGATGGTGCGTTCTACTTTCCCCAGGTCGCCAGTCCCGGACATGTACGCATCATGCGGATGGTCCCCGGCGAAGCGCCGCGGCCCTTTGCCAGCCTGCCGGCGGCGCGCGAGAATGGCTTCGATGGCAAGGAAGTCGCTGCCGAATGGGTGTGGGGGTTGGCAGCCGGCCCGAACGGGTCGCTCGTCTATACGGAACAGCGCGCGGTGCGACGTATTGCGTCGGACGGCACCGTCTCGCTGGTGGCCGAAAACGTCGTGGTGGCCGATTGCGAGCATCCACCCGCCGTGCAAGATGACCACGCCGACCCCGGACTGTATGGCTTGGACGTCGCTGCCGATGGCACCGTGTACGTGGCGTCGGGTACCTGTAGCGCCGTGCTGAAGATCACGCCCGATGGGACTGTCTCGGTGGTGCTGCGGGCCACCGACGGCTGGTCGCCGCAAGGGGTCGCGCTGGCGGGCGAGACGCTGTACGTGCTGGAATATAACTATGTGGTTGCGACCCGGCGCGAGGACTGGATGCCGCGTGTGCGCAAACTGGCCGCCGATGGCACCGTTTCGGTGCTGGCGGAAGTTCAACAGCGACCCGACCACGGGCAGTCGAGTCTGCGGCAGCTACCAGGCACCATCTTGGCCACCGTGCAAGCGGCCCCGCGCAAGCATGCTGCCTTGGTGCATTTTCCAATCGTGCTGTTCTTTGTCTCGGTGCCCGCCGCGGTGTTGGCACTGGCGTTTCGACAGCAGATACCGTGGCGGGTGCAACTGCTGGCGATTTTTTTCGCGATCGCGGTCCTTTGCCGGTGGTGCGAGCAATCGGGCGAGCGGGCCGAACGGCGCGTTCCGTATGGACCAGACGGCGTGCCAGGCATTGTGTGGGAGCAGTTGCGCCTGCACACAACATATGCCGAGCGGCTTAAGACAGTAGCTCAGTGGGGAACGCTGGCCGCGCTGGCGTCGTTGACCCCGGAACGATGGCGCTAT
>CAYSXM010000279.1:0-6062 GCA_964434905.1 uncultured Pirellulales bacterium
GATAAGCTGGCACAGTGCACGCCAACTAGTGCGTTCACCCGCCTGCATCAGGCTGCCGTGCCACAGGCAATAAACCGCGGGGCCGCCAGGGCGACCCGCCAGTTCCTCGACCAGTGGGGTCAGGCTGGGCGAGAATCCACTGAGCACCACGCGCGGCGCTTTCGAGTCGCGCAGCAACGCAGCCACTTGCCGCACTTCCCGCCCATTCAGGTCATGGTCGAGATCGAGCACGCAGGGAAACAACTGGCGCGTCGAACTGGAGACGCCCAGCCAGCGCGGGTGGGTCACGGCGATCGCCACGGGGGCTTGGGCATGCACTTCCCGCAGCCAAACGCTGTGATCTAGTCCCACGAGCGGGTCGCGCCTGGCCAGCATTCTGCGTACCGTGCGCCAAGCACTCATGCCCATCACTCCGCCAGGTGTGGCACGACCGAGGCCGGAGCGGTCCGAGCGGGTGACACCTGAAAATGTGGCGACGCAGGTTGGCCAGCCCCTAGTCGGCGGCCGGCCAGAATCTCTTGGAATAGCGCCAGATAGCGTTCGGCCACGTCGCTCCAGCGCAAATGGGCCACCGACGGCGCGGCCTGCCGGGCCCAGGCGCGCAAACGATCTTCCTGCACCAAAGCCGCAGCAAGTTTATTTGCCAGGTGATCGGGGTCGGCCGGCCGAAACAAGTCGCCATTCACACCCGGGCGAATCATGTCGGGAAGCCCTCCGACGTGGCTGGCCAAAACCGGCACGCCACGGCAGAGCATCTCGAGCACCACGATGCCCTGCGGCTCTTCGCGAATCGAAGGGCAAACGCCTATCGCGGCATGTTCGATCAGCGCGCGTTTTACCGCTCCCGACACAAAGCCCGGAAAGCAAACCCCTCCGGGAGGTTGGCCCTCGGCAGGCAGCGCCGGCAAAGGATCGAGCCCCAATCGCCGCGCCTGATCGAGTAGCGCAGCGCGATAGGGACCATCGCCGGCCACGATCAGGCCCACGTCGGGAAATCGGGTTCGCAGCTTCGCCATCGCGGCAACTAGCGTTTGAAACCCTTTGAGTTCCACCAACCGGCCCATGGCAAATACGTAGCGGCCGCCGGCCACAGCCGGAAGGTTCGACGCGCCAACCCAATCGTCGGGCCAACCGTTGGGCAAGTCGCGCACCAGCCCTTGGGGTTGGGCCAAGAGCGCCAGCCGCTGACGTACATATTGGCTGATACAGGCCACGCCAGCGGCATCGCGAATTGCGTCTTCCATGCGCTCCCTGCACACGGCGCGCTCGAGAAACCGGCTGCCGTGCATGCAATCGCCACCGTGTGAATACAACACATAGGGCACCTGAAACTGTTGCCAGAATCGGCGCGCCACATAGCCCGGCCAATAGACGTCCGAGGCCACCAGCAAATCGATGGGTCGCTGGCGATGCAGACGCCGCAAGGGTCGCACGTACCACCTCAGGCCAAAGCGAGTGGATAACGGCCGACGAATGGGCTGACAGGCGTAGGCGGGGCTCCAATCGCGACGTGACGAAGTTCGCCGCGAAGGGGACGAGAGCAGTGTGACGTCATGGCCCGCGTGATGCCAATAACTGGCCAAGCGGTCGAGCGCTTCTTCTGCCCCGCCAAATTGCTCTAGGTGGTAATTCGTCAGAATCGCGAGTCGCATCGAGGCATCCTTGCCACGGGCACCGAGGTGCGTCACAAGGTCCGTGCCGGTGGAAAGGGCGCAAGAACCCGCGACGACATGCTGCCCGCGGGGAGCAGCGTAGCCCAGCAAACGGAAGAGCGTCAATTGCGAAATATCCCCGGTCCGGCGATATCGGCCCGGGAGTGGACACGTTCCCCGTATCGAGCGGCCGGGCTATACTACGCGGCTTCCCCCTCCCGGCAAACCCGGATCGGTGGCCGGTCTGGCACGGCGCCCTGGTGCCCGGCGAATGGGCCCCGACAAGCCTCTCCCCGGGCTTGGCGAGTAGCTGCGGACCGACGGATAATCGTTGGGGGGCCGGACCTCCGATGGGCCTCTTACTCGATTTCCCTCCGATCCGGAACTGCGATGCGATTGGCCTTTAGTTCCAACGCCTTTTTGCGTTTTCCGATCGAACAGGCCATCGAGTGCGTGGCTCGGCTGGGCTATGCGGGCATCGAGATTCTGGCCGATGTGCCCCATGCCTGGCCGGCGGGGCTGCTCGACGAGCACAAGCGACTCGTTCGTCGCGCGCTCGATCGGCATGGGCTGGCTATTTCCAACATCAATGCGTTCATGATGAACGCCGTGGCGGATCCGCGGCAGCCCTACTGGCACCCTGCCTGGACCGAACCCGATCCTCACTATCGAGCGATTCGGCGCGAACACACCCAGCGCGCGCTGCGCTTGGCTGCCGAATGGGGCGCGCCGAGCGTCACCACCGAGCCGGGAGGCCCGCCGGTCGAAGGGCGCTCTTGGGGTCAGGCGGCCCAGATATTTTACGACGAACTGATGCCATGCGTCGCCGTGGCAGAACAAGTTGGAGTGCGTCTGCTCATTGAACCCGAGCCAGGCTTGCTGATCGAGCGATTTGACCAATACCTCGAGTTCATCTCACGTATCAGTTCGCCCTGGGTGGGGCTGAATTTTGATATCGGCCACGCCTACTGCGTCGGCGAGGATCCACAGCACTGGGTGGGGCGCGTGCAGGCCCACACTCGGCACTATCATCTGGAAGACATCGCCGCGACACGAGTTCACCAGCACCTGGTTCCGGGGCAAGGGGCCATCGATTTCGAGGCCACGCTGCGAGCCATCGCCGCGACGGGTTACGACGATTGGCTAACGGTCGAGTTGTATCCCTACCAGACAGGCCCCGAGGAAGCAGCGCGCCAGGCCTGGGAGTATCTGACGGCCGCCTGCGCTGCGGCGGGCATTCGTCTCGACGCTCTGACCAGGTAGAGCCCAGGAGAGTCGGCCCAGGCCGGCCAGGCGATGATCCAACCCGACCAGCGAACGCCTGACGCCGGCACAACATCGCGCTGGCGGACCTATGCCGAACTGGTTCGGCTTCCCAATGTGTTTACCGCTGCTTCCGACGTGTTGATGGGCTATCTGTTCGTCCATTCAACGCTGGAACCGTGGTGGACCGTCACCTCGCTGGTGGCTGCTTCGTGCCTGCTCTACATGGCCGGCATGGTGCTGAATGACTATTTCGATTTCGATATCGATCGCCGCGAGCGGCCCCATCGCCCGTTGCCATCGGGGCGAATGGCACGCACCACGGCTGCCCGTTTGGGGTGGGCGCTCTTGGTGTTGGGCGTTTTGTTAGCCGCGGGGGCCGGCTTGGCGCGGGGCCGGTTGCGCACCGCGGTCGTGGCTGGCATGTTGGCGGTGGCCATTGCGGTCTACGACGGGTTGGTCAAGAGAACGCCCCTGGCGCCGGCCATCATGGGAGCCTGTCGTGGGTTGAACGTGCTGTTGGGCATGAGCACGGTCGCCGCGCCGTGGCGCTTGGCCAGTTGGATCGTCGCCGCAGCCATGGCCTGCTATGTAACGGGAATCACCTGGTTTGCTCGGCGCGAGGCCGCACACAGCAGCCGCGTGCCGTTGATCGGGGGTCTGCTCGTCATGCTCTGCGGGTTGGCGCTATGGGCTGCCTTTCCCAGTTGGCTCGAACCGGGCTTCAGCGGCCAACCGGTTCTGGCCTTGCCGGTGGGGCCGTGGCGAATGCTGTCCCTGGCAATCGCGGCCAGTGTGTTATGGCGTGCGGCGTGGGCGGTGGTGGAACCCGAACCGGCGCGCATCCAGGCTGCGGTGCGGCACGCAATTTTGAGTTTGATCATGCTCGATGCGTCGGTGGTGTTGGCCCTGCGCGGTTGGGAACATGCCCTGCCAGTGGCGTTGTTGGTATTGCCCGCCTTGTTCCTTGGAAGGTGGATTTACTCCACCTAGGACGATGACCGACTACGTGGTGCTACTTTCGATACCTGGCTTGCGCGCCAGCGACCTGGCGGCCATGCCGAACCTGCGTCAGTTGGCCGACACCGGCGATCGGGCGACGCTGGCGCCCTGTTTTCCCTGCGTGACGTGCCCCGTGCAGGCCAATATGACCACCGGCACCTTGCCACACGAACACGGCGTGATCGCCAACGGCTTTTACTGGCGAGCGCGCCGCGAAGTGGAAATGTGGACCGCCTGGAACGACTGCATTCAACGTCCTCAGATTTGGGATGTGCTGCACCGCGAGCAGCCGGGTTGCACATCGGCCGTGTGGTTTGCGCTGCATTCCAAAGGGTGCGGCGCCGACTATATCTGCACGCCGGCCCCGATCCATCAGGCCGACGGTACCGAGGCACTGTGGTGCCACACGCAACCCACGGAGCTATACGCGGAATTGCTGCCGGAGCTCGATCATTTTCCACTGCAACATTTTTGGGGTCCCTTGGCCAATATCCATTCGAGCCGGTGGATCGCCGATTCGGCGGTGCGCGCGGCGCGGCGGTTTCGTCCGAACTTTGCCTATATCTATCTTCCGCACCTGGATTACTCGGCCCAGAAAGCCGGCCCCGACAGCGAGTGGGCCCACGCGGCCCTGGGCGATCTGGACGAATTGCTGGGGCGGCTGTTTCTGGAGTATCAACAGGCGCTGGGCGGCGCGCGGGTGCTGTGGCTGGTGGCCAGCGAATATACGATTACCCCGGTCGATCATGTCACGTTTCCCAACCGTGTGCTACGCGAGGCAGGCTTGCTGTCGGTGCGCGAGGAAGACGGGCGCGAGCTGTTGGACTTGGAGCGCAGCCGCGCCTGGGCCCTCGTCGATCACCAATTCAGCCACGTATTCGTGGCCGACGCCGATCATCGAACGATAGAAAACGTGGTGGCGCTGTTCCGTCGGCAACCGGGTTTCGACCAGGTGCTGTGGGGGGACAGCCGCGCCGAACTCGATCTGGTGCACGAACGCGCCGGAGAGGTGGTGCTCGTTTCCTCGCCGCGCAGTTGGCAAGCCTATTACTGGTGGCACGACGACAGCCGCGCGCCGGCTTTTGCCCGCCGCGTCGATATTCATAATAAGCCGGGCTACGATCCGCTCGAAATGCACGTCGATTGGAATGCCGGCGGCATCTCGCTCGATACATCGCTCGTCCGAGGTTCGCACGGAGCGCCGGCGAAATCGCCGCTGCAGCGCGGCGTGGTGTTGGCGTCGCAACCGGGCGTATTTCCCGGCCCGCAATTGGCCGACATCGACATGTTCGGGCTGGTGCTAGAGCAGTTTGGAGTCTAGCAGCCCCTGGATATCCGCGGTGAAGGCATATTCAACGTCGCCAGGTGCGGGGTCCTGTTCCGCACGAGTTGCGAATCAACCCAAATTATTCATGAGCCTTCTGCTGCGGAAGCGAACGTGCCGCGTCTGTGGCGTCAAACCGCAATCGTCCCTGGCTCACGTATTCACCAATACGCCTCAGAGCACTGGCAAAGCCAGTGGCACCTGATCTCGGTTTTCCTTGCAGCCACAACACGTTCGATTCCTCGCGACGAAGTTCATGAATAATCCGGGCTGAACCTGGCACAGGGTGTGGCGTGAACGCGGTACCTCACGCTTATGTCTGTCCCGGTTGCTTGGGCCCTTTGGCAGAGCACCACCCGCGCGTGCTGTGCTGCGACGTGTGCCAGGTGAGCGCGCCAGTCGAGCAGGGGGCCACCTGGTTCCTGCTGCGTGGGCAGGCCACCGCCGACCTCACCACGCACCCCGCAGCGGGCGGCAGCGAAACTTCCTCGAACGACGCATCCGCGCCGCCGCAGCCGTGCGTTGAACTAGGCAAGTTCGATCCCAGTGCCATGGCACCCGCTCTGATCAGCCACCTGGTTCCAGGCCAGCGCGTGCTCGAATTGGGCTACGGCGTCGGCGCCCGTTGGGCACCCCTGCTGGCGGCCTGGGGGGCAACGGTCGATGTCGTCGACCACGCGCCCGCACGCCTGGTGAACATACCCCACGGCACGATCGGCCCCGGCCAGGTGCGTCTGGCGTGTGCCGGGGTCTGGCCCCATTTGCCGTTTGCGGATGCCAGCTTCGATTGTCTGGTGTGGCACGGTTTTCAACCCTCGCCT
>CAYSXM010000280.1:0-6062 GCA_964434905.1 uncultured Pirellulales bacterium
ACCGCTATCGTACTTGCGGAGGCTTCCTTCATAGTTTCACTGGCTTTGCCAGTGCTCTGATTCTCGCCTGGGTGCCTGGGTGCCACTGGCTTTGCCAGTGCTCAGATTCTCGCATTTCTCTTTGCAGTTCCCCTGAGGTTACATGACCGCAGTGATCCAATCGCACTTGGTCGCTCAAGGCGGGAGCCGTTCACGATTCACCGCCGATCGATGCGGACCATCTTTAGTAGCTCGTTGAGCGTTTCGGCCAAGGGGGTCGCCGCGGCGGGGGCTTCGGGTTCGCCCACATTGACCGAAGCCCGGAGGCGGCCCATGACGCGAGCGGGATCGAGGCCCATGACGACATGCGCGGCTGCGAACTGCGTGAGGAATCGCATCTTATCGGCCCAGGCCTGTTCGGCGGCGCGCTGCTCGAAGGTTTTGACCCACCGCAGCAGCGAAGAGACGCCGAACGTGATCATCATGGCGCCAATGCCGAATAGGATGAGGATGATGGGGCTAGCGGCTTGAGTGCCAATAGCTTCAAAGGAACCTACAATATTGCGAACCTCGCGCGAGCTGTCTGTCAAGGTCGTCGCTGCAACCGTGATTGTTGTCAAATTATCCGTGTTAATGCGCAGTCGATCCCGTTGCTGCGTTAGTTGCGTCACGAGATTCGACAGTGTCTTAGCGTCGGTCTCGAATGATGCGACCAGATCTTCAATCTGGTCCACCATCACTGCGCTATCGGCTGGAATGACACTTGTCACGCGCGCAAGTGAATTGCCGAGAGCTTGTAATACCATTACATCGCCATCAGTGAGACTGAAAGACTTAGCGGGCAGTGTACCTGCAATTTCCTCAAGGGATTTGACCAGAGCGAATAGTTCCGACTTTGCTCTTCCCACTACCTGGGGATTTGTTGCGCCACTCGAAGTGCTATTCGGTAAGGCGGCGACCTGGGTCCGAAGTTCCTTGATTTTTGCCTGTAATTCTGGCCCGATCGTCAAGCTGGTTGCATTTTTACTCAGCTCCACGAAGTGCTCTACGACCGTTGGCGAGGGTAACTGTACTAGCGCACCGTCGGTAGCAGAGGGCTGTTCGCCCACAGCTTGTGGAAACGTCAACATTTTGTGCAAGTCGATCAAGTAATCTATCGGCCTCTTGTTCGCCGCATCAGCTTGGAACAATGTCCTGTTTAGGTTAGCGAGCCGCTCGAGTACCTTGGTGCGATCACTGACACGAAGTCGCAAGTCCTGTACGCGGGGGCCCAAATCTTCGAGAACTTTAGTTGCCGACTTCACATCGTCCACGGCGTCTTGAGTGGTCGCGGGTTTGAGTGTATCACAAACTTCCTTAAGTTTTACCACCACTGGTTCTGAAAGCGCATCCAGTCGTTGCTTTGCGAAATATGAGGCAACCCACCCGATGCTGAAATACGTGGCAATCAAAACCAGGAAACCGCCGCCAAGCAGGCAGAGTCCCATCCAGAATCGGCGGTTCTGGAACTTCGGCGCGGCAGCGTCGTCGGTAGCACGGTCGTCGAACGGCTTCAAGCTCTGAAGTGCCGTGAGTAGTGCGGAGGAGAAGCGCGATTCTTCGCCGCCTGCGGACAGCGGCAAATAGTCTCGCGCTGGCGAGAGTCCACGTTTCACGTCGCCGCAAAACCAGTTCCAGATTTCCCGACCTTCCGCTTCCAAGAAAGCTTGTTTGTTATGGGCTTGCTTGTCGGTTGGCAACTGGTCTGCATTTGGAAAATGTGATCGATAGATCTCGATGATTTGATGACAGCCGTACTCGGTCAGCCAGTGCGGCGTGATGGGACCCAACATGATGATTTGCCCTCGATCTGGTGCGAAACTTCCCCGGAACCGGCGGCCCTACTCACCCGCCTGCACCCAGGCTTCGTTGAACGCGGCGTGTTTCATCGACTTGCCCTCGTCGACGAAAAAGCTGTACACGCAGTGCAGCGTGCCATCGGCCCCCTGAATCACCGCTGGATAGTGGTACGATCCCTGTGGCTGCCGTTCCAAGTGCCGGGTCCACCTCCAACTGGCCCCTTGGTCGTCGGAAATCGACACCGCCAGGCTGTTGCGCCCGTCGATAGTGTCGTTATAGACCAACAAGAAATGCCCGTTGGCCAGCCGCACGCCATCGAGCCCGGAGCCGGGGTTGGGCAAGTCGAGTGTGCCGACCGGCCCCCAGGTTTCTCCCTCGTCGCGCGATTCGCAGACGCGGACCTTGTTCAAGGGACCGTTTTCGCGCATGTAGGCCACGAGCGAGCCATCGTCGCGGCGCAGCACCGCCGGCTGGATATTGCCAAACCCGGCCAGCGGTTCGCTAGCGCGCCAGGTGACCCCATCGTCGTCGCTGATCGCCATCAGCGAGACCGAATAGGTGTCGGTATATAGCGGCAACAGAATCCGCCCGCTGGGTAACACGGTGGGCTTGCAGCGCGGCTGCCAACCCAAGCGATTTGCCAGCTTGGATTTCATTTTGTCGCGCATGAACTTCAGGAAGACTTTCTCCTGCGGGCCCAGCGGCCGGGCTTTCTCCGCGGCGGCCGCGGCAGCTTCCATGCGCTCTTCAAAGTGGGACGGAATCAGCGGAATCGAGCCTTGCCAACTCCACTGGGGCGGGCCATCGAGTGTGTAATTCTCCGACACGCGATAGTGCGTCAGGCACGAATCCCAGGTGTTGTCCAAAATCAAGGGCCAGAACACCCACAACCGCTGCCGGCGGTCGATCATCAAACAGGTATTGCAATCGGGAAATCCGGGCGTGTCGGCCCACAACGACGCTTCGCTCCAAGCGGCCTGTCCCTTGCGCAACCGCGCGCCATACACGGCCACGTCGTCCGAACGGCGCTCACCCGACCCCCGATACCAGGAAACCAGCAAGTCGCCGTTGGGGCATTCGGCCACGCCGGGCGCGTGATTGTGTTGCGGGTGCAGGGGAAACACCAGCTCTGCTTGATGGCGCGGCTCGTCAGCCCGGGCCCAGGCGTGCATGGCCAACCCCATGGCCAACAACAAAGCGAACAATCGCGGCGCAATTCGCATGGCAAACCCTTGTGTGAGAAGCGATCGCTGGTGGTGGATCGTGGTGTCGGCGCCGCCCGGGGCGTGTGGAACACTCGTCGGGACGTGTGCCGCTTGCCGGCACGGGTCCTGGAAGAGCCGGGCCGGGTCAGCGGCCGCGCACGATCGTCGCCGGTGCGGTGTCGAATTGCAAATCGCTACCGGGAATCGAGAGGATAAAATCCTGGCCAAAGGCCTGGCTTGGCGTGGCAAACCCCAGGGGACCTTGGCCGGCCAGCACGCGCTCGACCACGGCGAGCGTGGTCAGCACGGTGAGCGGATAGCCGCCGATGGTTTCTAAGGTAGCCGAGACGCACCCCCCGCCGCCGTCGCGCACCTCGCCCCACAGCGACGACCGGCTTTGTGCCGCTTCAGCCGGCGAGGGCCCCGGCACACGCCGCCCGATCCACCATTTGGCCGCGGCTTGAATTGGTCGCCACCCCAACCATGGCATGGCATAGCGCAACCGCCGCGCGGCGCGGATGCCCGAAGGGGGCGTGGCCAGATAAACCTCGATGTTTGGAATGCCGGTCGAGTAATAAGCACTGGCCACATCGCCCCAAGGAATGGTCATGGCCCACAGCGGGCCATTGCGGAAAGGAATTTGGCGAGATTTCCAGGCAGGCGGCACCGGCACGATGCGCCCTTCGATGCGCGCGCGGCCGCCGTGCGGCAAACCTTCGACCATGGTTTTGGTGGTGCCGGGGCTCAGGCTGCCGGTGCCGGCAAAGGCCAGCACCAGGTGCGTGGCCCCAGGCAGCGCGTGGGCCAAGGTGGCAGCCAAGCAGTCGGTCGGTACCACGTCGAAACCGACGGCAGGCATCAGCGAGATGCCCGCCCGGCGCGCGGCGTCGTGGCGCGTGGCGCCGGCCTCGATGACTTCGATTTCTCCGGTAATGTCGAGATAGCTGGTGCTGGCCAGCACACAGGCATCCATCATTGGCGCGGCTGTGGCCGAGAAGGGACCGGCGCAGTGCGCCACCACGCGGAAGCCGGCCAGATGGTCGGCCACCTTGTGCGGCGAATCAAGCGCGAATACGCGATGTTCGAGCCCTAGCGATTGGGCCAGCGGCTCGACCGCGGCGCGAGTGCGCCCAGCCAATACGGGGCGCAGTCCGCGGCGGGCTGCCTCGGCCGCAATCAGGCGGCCCGTATAGCCGTTGGCGCCATAGATCATCCAAGTTTCACTGGGCGATGGCATCTGCGCGCGTTCTCCGTCGAGTCGCCTAACCCCTCGTGGCGCCGGCGCCATTCTAGCGAGTGTTGCCCCGCAGCGCACGCCCCGCCGGTTGTACTGCGAATAATCAACGGGTACAGTGCCGACCGCCATCCGGTCGCCGCCCCACTGGGGTGGGGCACTGGCAACCATCCCCAGATTGCACTGCGAGCCGACCATGAGTTCCGATGTGGTGCTTACGCGACGCGATGGCCTGCTGTGGCACGTGGTGCTCAACCGGCCTGAAAAGCGCAACGCCCTGACGCCGGAAATGCTGGAGCAGGTAGCCGCGGCAATTGTCCGGGTACGCGACGAGCCCGAGGTGCGGGCCGTGGTGGTCTCGGCCGCCGGGTCGATTTTCTCCGCGGGAATCGACCTGATGTCGCTGGGGGCCACCCGCGCGGCGATGGAAGGTCGCAACCCTGGCCGGGTATTGCGGCCGTTCGCCGAGCGGCTGCAACAGGCCCTGCACCAGATCGAATCGGTAGAAGTGCCGGTGATCGGAGCGCTCCAGGGTCAGGTGCTGGGCATGGGATTGGAATTGGCCATGGCCTTCGATCTACGCGTGGCGGCCAGCGACCTGCGACTGAGCCTGCCGGAAACCCGCATGGGCCTTGTGGCCGACGTGGGGGGCACGACGCGCTTGGCCAAGTTGGTAGGCCCCAGCCGCGCCAAGGACCTGTTGATGACTGCGCGGCTGGTGTCTGCCGAAGAGGCCCTGGCCTGGGGACTGGTGAACCGGGTGGTGCCGGCCAGCGAGGTGTTGTCGTGCGCTGTGGCGCTGGCCGAGGAAATCGCCGCCAACGCTCCCTTGGCCGTCGGGCTATCAAAACTAGTGATCGACCAGGGCGAAGGTCTTCCGCGGCACACCCAGATGGCGCTCGAGCGCTGGGCACAGAGCGAACTGATCGCCACCCGCGACGTGGAAGAAGCCGTACTCTCGTTTTTTGAGAAGCGACCACCGCGGTTTTCCGGGAACTAACGCGCATTGCCTGGCGGCGCTCGGCGGCAGGTCGTGGGGTGGCAAACCAGAGGGCTGGCATGATGCTGCGGATCGCCAATGGCGCGGGTTTTCTGGGAGACAATCTCGACGCTCCGCGATCGTTGGCCGAGTCGGGCGAGGTCGATGTATTGACCCTTGAGTACCTGGCCGAGCTGACGTTGTCGATCTTGGCCCGGGTGCGGGAGAAAAACCCCCAGGCGGGTTACGCCGGAGATTTTCTCGACGTGCTGCGCACCCTCACCGGCGCCTGGCGACAGCAGCCGCAAATGGAAATCATTACCAACGCCGGGGGCATGAACCCCCGGGCCTGTGCGCGCGCCGCGGCTCAAGTGCTGTGTGCCGCGGCGATGGAGCAAACGCCCATCGGCGTGGTGACTGGCGACGATCTGCTGCCGCGGTTGGCCGAATTGCAAGCAAACGGTTGTCCATTGTCACATCTCGACACGGGCGAGCCGTTGTCGGCGCTGCGGGCCGAGGTGGTTAGCGCGAATGTTTATTTGGGGGCAGCGCCCTTGGCCACGGCCTTGGGTCGTGGTGCGCGGCTGGTCATTACCGGCCGAGTCGCCGATGCCGCACTGACCGTGGCGCCAGCGCTGGCGCGCTGGGCTTGGGCTAGCGACGACTGGGATCGGCTGGCCGGCGCCAGCGTGGCGGGCCACCTCATAGAATGCGGGGCGCAGTGTACCGGCGGGTTCCATACCCATTGGCAAGACACACTTTGGGGACCGCTGGGCTATCCCATCGCCGAGCTGGCTAGCGATGGCAGTTCGGTCATCACCAAACC
>CAYSXM010000281.1:0-6058 GCA_964434905.1 uncultured Pirellulales bacterium
AACTGCGGACGATAGCCGGGTTCCTCGCCGCATTCGCTCATGCGTTCGGCCAGCGCCCCCAGAATTTGTCGATCGTAAAAATTCATGGCGTTGACGCAGAACAACACGAACAATCCATAGGTGGCCGCGGAATCTCGCTGCATTTCGGCTCCTTTGGCAAGCACGCTGGCAAACTACAGCCCGTGGGCAGCGCGTAGGTATACCCGCTGAGACGGACCTCTGCACGCAATTCGAGTTCCGCGAGCGGGCCAGCGCTTGACGCCCCGCGACGCGCTTCGCAAGAATCGTGTGGCGCGAGCTGATCCGACCCCGCCGGCCAGGGCTGGCCCCCTGGCGCTCGTCGCCAGCAGGCCGGGACTTTCTCCGACTTCCTTGGACCTCTTCCCATGCACACAGCCGCCACCTTGGCCGAGCGCACCGCCGATGTGATTGTGATCGGGGGAGGCGTGGCCGGAGCCAGCACTGCCATGCAGTTGGCATGCCGCGGCCAGCGAGTCATCGTCCTCGAACGCCAGATGCTGGGTGCCGGTTCGACCGGTCGGGCCGCCGGCCTGTTGGGCCAACTGCGATCGACCCGCGCGGCAACCGCCATGCTGGTCGACGGGCTGGAGATCGTCAAAAATCTGGAGCGCCGCACGGGCACGCAGATCTTTGTTCAAACCGGGTCGTTGCGCTTGGCACAAACCGCGGAGCGTGCTCAGGAAGTGCAAGAACACGTCGCCTTGGGCAAGGCGGTCGGCCTGGAAGTCGACTTCATCGATCGACAAGCCATGCAAGATCGGCTGCCTTACATGCGCACCGACGACGTCATCGCCGCCTGCTATTGCCCCACCGATGGTCACCTGCAACCCGCCGAACTGCTCGCCGCGTTTGTGCGCGTGGCCCGTGACCACGGCGCCGCATTCCACACCCAGATTCCGGTCGAGCGAGTGTTGTTTTCCGCTGGTCGCGTCTCGGGCGTGCAAGCCGGCGGGCAGCAGTTCTCGGCCCCGGTGGTGGTCAATGCGGCGGGGCCGTGGTCGTATCTGGTGGCCGAACTGGCCGAGTCGTGGCTGCCTACGGCGGCCCTGGGGCACTATTACCTGACCACCACCCCCACGGCCGACCAGCCGGTCGATCGACACAGCCCTGCGGTGCGCGATCGGCAAAATCGCATCTACTCTCGGCCCGAGGCAGGCGGCCTGCTGGTGGGCACCTATGAAGCGGAACCGGTGGAATACGACATGGACCGGCTCGGCGCCGATTTCGACATGTCGCAAATGAAGGCCGCCCGTAGCTCGCTTCAAGTCGCGCAACTGATCGATGCAGCCTCGCAACGCTTTCCGTGGATCAATGAACGCACCCCGCTGGCGATCACGACGGGCATTATGACCTTCACGCCCGATGGCAAGCCGTTCTGCGGCAGCTATCCCGATCGCCCGGGGTTGTTCTATTGTTCTGGTTTCAGCGGACATGGCATCGTGCAAAGCCCGGCCATTGGTTTGATCATGAGCGAACTGATTCTCGATGGCCACAGCCGGTTCGACGTCCACGAAATCGAAGCCGATCGCTACTTCGACCTGCCCGAGCTGCGAGACCGGTTGGAAGTGAAACGCCGTTGTTTCACCATGTATGGCAATTACTATGGCCAGGTCGTACTGCAACAGCCCGAACGCTAGTGCCACCCCCGGACAGAATCACTCGCACACGACAAGAACTCCAGGCGCGGCAACTCAGCCTTGTAGCATACCTGGCGTGTTGCCCCTGTCCCCCAAGCTGGACCCCGTCGCGCCATGACGATTTCGGTGCACACAGCAAGACCAGACCCTGTCGAGCGCATCGACCGTTCGAAATGGGCAGTCGCTCGCGATGCACTGGCCAGATCGTTTCAAACCTACCCGCTGTTGGTCGATGTCGCACCCGACCTTCGGGTTCGCGTTTCCGGCGCCCAGGCCCTATATGGGGCGGTGCTCAACGATTGTTTTCGGCACGGCGAAGTCGATTGGATCGATGGTGGCGCGGCGATCGCCTGCTGGCTGCCTCCGAGTCGGTGCGTGCCCAGCACCTGGCGCCACCTGCGCAGCGGCATGCTGCGCACCTGGCCCGCCCTGGGAACTCGCGGTTTTCGCCGTCTCTTGGCCTACGACCACATCGCGCAGCGATTGCACCACCTGCATGCCCAGCAGCCCCATTGGTTTCTGGCCACCATCGGGGTGCAAGCCGAACGGCGCGGGCAAGGGCTGGCTGGCCGACTGCTGCGCCCCCAACTGGCTCGGTTCGCGGCAGCGGGCCAAGACGCCTATCTGGAAACACACGACCCGGTAAACGTGCCACTGTACGAGCGGTTTGGTTTCCAGGTTTGCGAGCGTGTCGAGCACCCCGGCCTGGCTGCAACCACCTGGTCCATGCGCTACCGCTGCGGTGCTGCCCACGGCCCATAACACTTGCCAACCGACGCGCGCCGCGTGCCGCAGTCAAACGGTCCAATGAGCACCTGCGCTGCCGCCGGCTTAGCGGTTGTCCAGTGCGAATCGACGACTCCTTATCGCGGCACTTGTGCACGAACCGGTGGCGCCGAGGGCCAATGGAGCGAATCGGTTCGCTCCCGCGACACGCGATCGGCAATCGCCTCCACCACCCGCGGTTCGGCCAGGGCCAGGTCGTGTGTTTCGCCGACGTCGACCGCCAAATCGAACAACTGCCAGTTGGCGTCGCGTGCCAGGCGAATTGCCTTCCAACGCCCCCAGCGTGCCGCTTGCTGAAACCCCTTTTCGTGAAATTCCCAGTAGAAAAAGGGCGCGTCAGGAATCTCTTGGCTACTGGACTGGCGATCGTTCACCAGCCAGGGCATCATCGACCGCCCGTCGAGTCCGGCAGGCCGGGCTGCGCCCGCCAGCTCGGCACAGGTGGGCAACAGATCCCACAGCGCCCAAGGCTCTTCACTCGTGCGTCCTGGCGCAATCCGTGCCGGCCAGCGCACCACCATGGGCGTCCGGATTCCCCCTTCGTACAAGTCGCGTTTCTTGCCGCGCAGTGGCCCCGTGCTGTTGAAAAAGGCCGGATCGGCCCCACCCTCGCCGTGGGGACCATTGTCGCTGGCAAAAAACACCACGGTGTTTTCCGCTAGCCCCAGTCGCTCCAACTCGTCGAGCAATAACCCGGCATCGTGGTCCAGCCGGGTAATCATGGCCGCGTGACAGCGTTGCGCAAGCGGCCAGGGACGATCTTCGTACGGTGCGGGGCTCGGTATCTCCATGCCGTTACCGGTCGCCGCGCCACGCTCGTTGTTGGCATGTGGCAAGGTGCTGGTAAACGCCAGAAAAAATGGTTGCCCACCGCGGGGCTGGCGCAAAAACTGCAAAGCATCTGCCAAAAAAAGATCCGGCGCGTATTGCTTTCTTTGACCACTCCGGTTGCCCAACAACAATTCGCGCTCGGTGCCCCGCCACAAATAGTGGGGGTAATAGTTGTGCGCGTGTGCCTGGTTCAGGTACCCGAACCAGTGGTCAAATCCCTGGCGGCCGGGTAGGCCCGAAGTGCCTGGTTCGCCCAGCCCCCACTTGCCCACTAACCCGGTGACATAGCCCACCTGCCGCAACACCTCGGCCAGGGTCAGATCTCCGTCGGCGAGCGGCACCAGCGAGTTGCCCCGCACCCGCGCATGCCCCGTGTGCAGCCCCGTGAACAGCGCGCACCGCGACGGAGCACAAACCGTGCTGCCAGCGTAGCACTGCGAGAAACGCAAGCCCGCGGCGGCCAAAGAATCGAGTCGCGGAGTCGCCACCTGGCGCTGCCCATATACGCCCAAATCGCCATAGCCCAAGTCATCCGCCAGAATCAACAAAATGTTGGGCCGACTCGCGGTCAGGCGTAGGTCAAACGCGGCCGCAGCCTGCCCCACCAGCAGTGTTGCCGCCGTGGAACCAGCAACTAGCACGAGGATCCAGCCTCTGGCGGCAGCAGCAGCGTGGCGGCGAGTTCCTGCCATGCCAAGCCTTCAATTCAAGTCCCGCGCGGGAAGACCAGCGGCACGCCGGCGCATGGTCGCTGTACGGCCAGCACCGCGCCGCCAGGCGACCATTGCAGACGTCCTGTCGCCACGCGGGCCTAGGCGTGGGCCATTGCCTTGCGCACGCCGGCCCGGCTGCGCTGCGCCTTGAGGCAGGTGTGTTGAAACGTCGCGGGACGCGAAACCCCGCTGAGTCGAAACGTCTCGACTGCCCCCTTCTTGAAAATCAACTCGCCCGCATGAAACCATTCTTGCCCGGGCAGCACTTCCACAGAGATCGAGTCGAAGTGGTCGAGAGAGACCCAGCGCTCGTCCGCGGCCAGCAAGCCCTTGCGAACCACGACGCGGCGATTGGTCAACACATAGCGGCGACAAACCCCTGGCGCTAAACCTCCAAAAAACAACAGCAAGGCGACGGGAATCGATAGCAGCGCGATCAGGTGCCCGACCGTAAGAATGTTGCCAAGACCAGCTCGAATGCTGTAGAGCCTGCCCAGCAGCCTGCCTGGCGCAATCGTGGCGATCGTCGGCCAGACCGTCATGATGGTCGCTTCGCTGACCTCGCTAGGAGAAACTCCAGCAATCGCTTGGGTCATCGCACTCACCGTTCCTTCCAATTCGCGGATTGTCCGCTACCCCACCTGACCGCACATTCGCCTGGTACACGGTCTCCCGTGGCGGCCGGAAATTGTCCTGCCCCTCGGCGAAATCGGCCACCACGAGCGACCGCAAAAACTACCACGATTGGCCAGCCAGTTCCAGGGGCAGTGATGGCGCCGCCTGTCTGCCTGTAACTACTTCCAGCCCCGCCCAGAGCGCTACGACTCGAATTGGCCCCCCGCCGACTTGCTCCGATCGGGCTCTCCTGCCGGGGCACTTCCGGCAATTCGGTGGGCATGACTGCGCTCGCGTGGGCCGGCGCGGGTAAATCGTTCTGGGGCGCGACGCAGCGTCGCCGCACGTCGGCGATCCACCCGGCAAAAAAACCGATCGATCCTGGCGGTTGCATAACGGGGAGATACCGGGTTCCCGGGCCCCGTTTGTTAAACCCGAGCGGAGGTTGGAGACGCCCAATTGCTTAGACCGCCCACCAAAAAAGACGGAATTCCCACGGCAAGACCCGTGCCGAAATCGCGACGAGTCTGGCCTCTGAGGCGTCGGCCGGGCTAATATGCCCACCGTGGCGCGGCACGCGGGGCGAGCCTCGGTTATCGGTGCGACGACGGGTCGTCCTCCGACTGGCCCCGCCCGCCAACCTTGGTCCCTTACTCGCATGCACGCATCCAATCGGCCACAAGATTTTTGGGACGACGCGCCCCCGCCGGGTGCGAGCGCTCCGCCGCGCGCGACGAGCAGTTCGCCGGTGCGGGGCTGGTGGCCGGTATTCCAACCGTTCATCGATCAGGCCGGCTGGAACCTGCGAGTATGGGTTCCCGGCGCGATGAGCAGTGCGGTCGCGGCCCGTCAGGTGTCGTATTGGGCGCGGCACCACCAGATGCGTGGCGTCTGGCAGGCGGCGCTTCCCGCGCGATGCTGGCGCTGCCTGGCAACGCAACCTCTGTCGCAGGTGACCTACGATTTTCAAGTGCGCAGCTTCGATAACGCGTTGGGCGTGTTGGTCGGCACCTTGGTCACGTCGCTGCTGACGCTGACCGCGGCGGCCATGCTGCACTCGTACTTGCTAACCTGGTTGACGGTGATCTTCTGGCTGCTCTGCCCGATCATGTTGTGGTTGCGCAGCTTTCCGGAAGCGATCGAAATTGTGGTCTCAACCTGCCCGACCCATGCTCACGACGTCGATCGTCCGGCAGCCGTGGTCGATGATCTGCACCTGCACTTGTTTCTCGCTAACGCAGAGCTGGCGCATCTGACCCGCGAAGCGCTGTTATACGAGCGGCGCCATTGGACCCCCTCGCACGCCGGCGAAGGTCGCGAAGAAATCACGGCCGCTCCAGCCCCGGCCCGCGCCGGCGAACCAAACGCACCACCGCCTCCGCCGCCGCGCCGCGCGCCGTCGGCCGAACTGCCACCCATTCGACTATCAGATGACGAATAGGCGGGCGAATCCGA
>CAYSXM010000282.1:0-6051 GCA_964434905.1 uncultured Pirellulales bacterium
TTTCCGTTTTTGGCAGTGCTGCTATGCACGATGGGCGCGCTGATTGTCGTGCTGATCGTGGCCTCGCGCAGGATGCAAGCCCAGGTAGAAGCCGCGGCCGCCGAGGTCTTGGCCCAGGGGGACCATGCGGAAGCCGCGGCCGATCTCGAGTTGATCGAGCTGCGCATCCGCCAGTTGCAACAACAGCGATCTCTGAACCAGGCCGACTTGGCAGATCGACGCCTGCGGCTGGCCCAAGTCGAGGACCACGAGAGGCAACTGCGAGCACGCTGGAACCAGTTGCGCGCCGAGGGCTTGGCTACCGACCAGGCGCTGGATGCCTCGGCCGAGGAACAACTGCGCAACCAAGTGGCGCTACTTGGGCAAGCGCTCGAACAGGCGCGAGAGAACGTTGACCAAACGCGCCGTGATGCCGCCTCGCGCCAGAAATCCTATGCCATCGTGCCGTACGCCGGTGAAAGCGGTACACGCCGCCGGCCAATCTATATCGAGTGCCGAGCCGATACGGTCGTGATCCAGCCCGAGGGGCTCGCCTTCGGCGAGAGCGATTTCGCGGGCGAGCTAGGGCCGGGCAACCCGCTGGCCTCGGCGGTACGCGCGATCCGCGAGCACTGGGCAAGTGCCAGCGACGCTCAGGCGAGCGAGCCCTATCCATTGCTGGTGGTGCGTCCCCGGGGTATCCGTGCGTACTATGTGGCCCGTTCGGCGTTGAAGAACTGGGATGCGGAATTCGGATATGAATTGGTGGAAGACGACTGGCAACTGGAGTTTCCGCCGGCCGACCCCCAGCTAGCAGAAGTGGCACGCCAAGCGGCCGACGACGCTCGGAGTCGCTTGGAATTCTTGGCACGCACAGCCCCTCGTGTGCGGGCGAACCGTACGCCGGCACGGTTTCGCGCCTCGCCGACGGGCTCGGGCATTGTGCGTGTCGACGAGCAAGGGGCCCCACCGACCATTTTGCGTCGTGGGTCGGCGTTTGCCGGCGAGACAGAAACCGAACCAACACTGCCCAGCGAATTGCCTTATGGCGCCGCGGTTGATCAGGCACTCTCCAGGACGCGGGCCGTCGCGGGTCGTGGAAACAGCGTGTCATTCGGCTCAGCCGCCACCACAGGTAACGCAGATCTCGCTAGTTCTGGTCAGGATTTAACAACGTCGCACGGCCCCCCGGAAACTGGTCTTGGTTTCGGAACGTCAAACGACCCCGAATCGGACTCCGCGCTGGCCGACGCCGCACAAGACGCCGCAGGCAGCTCGGCCGCCGCGCGCGCGCCAGCCGGCACAGCCAGCGCATTCGGCAGCCCATTTCTAGATAGCCAGGCACCGGCTGCCGGGGCTGCGTCGAGCACGGAACCCGTGGACACGCGTCGAACATTCGGCGGAAGCAGCGCTATCGACGAACTGGCGGAAAGCGATTCAGCGCCGACCAATCGAACCGAGCGCAGCGCCCTGGCCGATGACGCGAGAACCGGAACTAACAGAGCCTCTACCAGCGGAACCACCACGGCGTCGACGATGGGCACTACCGGCACTTCCTCGGCCAGTGGCTCCGATAGTACGTCGACGCCGACCGGCGCGCTGCCCAGCATTTCGGTCGGTGCGCCCACGGCGGGCCGTAGCCTGGCAGCATCGCGCGGAGCTGACTGGAGCTTACCCACCGAGGCACGACAAGCTTGGGCCGTCGAACGTACGGTTCGCGTGCGATGTTTCGCGAATCGCTTGGAATTGATTCCGCCGCTCGGCACCCGGCGCGGCGTGCGGACCATTGCCCTGGAAAGCACCACGGAAAGCGCCATCGATGATTTGGTACAAGGCGTATGGCAGCAAGTGGCCACCTGGGGCATTGCGGGCGACGGCATGACCTGGCGCCCCGTGCTACGTGTGGAGACCATGCCTGGCGGCGAGGGGCGCCTGGCCGATTTGAAAATATTGTTGGCAGATAGCGGATTACAGGTTGTCGAGCGTACCACGCAACCCATCGCCGGGCGGGCCGCGGTGGTTGCGCCAACCCGATAGCGCACCGGGGCTGCGACGCAGCGTCCGCAAGGCAAGGAAAACCGTATTCATGGAACGCCAGGGCGATGAACCGGAGTTCGGTTCTGACTCGTTTCTCGACGTCGTCACGAATGTAGTAGGCATTCTCATCATTTTGGTGGTGGTGGTGGGGCTGCGCATTAAACAGGCGCCAGCCAGAGAAGCCGTGTTGGCGGTCGACCTCGAAACGCCGCGTGCCGTGGCGGAAGAACTTGACCGAGAAGTTGCCCAGGTGGACCAAGAAGTGGGGCAACTGGAACAGGAACTGCGCCAGCGAGAGCTGGAACGACAGCAAGTGGCTCTGCTGGTCGCCACCGGTGAACGCGAGCTGGAAGCCGTGCGAGCCCGGCTTTCCGAGCACAGCCGGACCACACACGACTTGCAAGCGACGCTGCAAGCCAGCCAGTTGGAACTTGCCTCACTAGAGAACCAGGTCACCCAGTTGCAAGGGCAACGGCCCGAAGCGGTGCGCGTGGTGACTTATCCCACGCCGCTGGCCCACGCGGTCGAGGGGCAAGAATCGCACTTTATGCTGCACGAGGGCCTGGTCATGCATCTGCCGATTGCCAACTTGCTCGAACTGTGCAAGTCCGAAGCACAGAGCAGGCTGTGGAAGTTAAAGAACTCTCCGGCCTTTACCGGCACCGTAGGACCGATTGACGGCGTGCGATTGCAATACACATTGGAACGCGTCGACGTGGCCATGGAAGGGGGCGGACAGGTCGCGGCATTCGCGCAATTGGCCCAGTGGGAACTATTGCCCACCAACCAACCGCTGGGTGAATCGGCGAGCGAAGCTCTGGCGGAGAATTCCGATTTCCACAGGCATCTGGCCAAATTAGTGCCCCGCAAGACCACGGTGACCTTGTGGACTTATCCCGACAGCTTCGACCTCTATCGGCAGCTCAAGCAAGACCTGTTCCAACGCGGATTCGCCACGGCCGGGCGACCGCTGCCCGACGACATTCCCATCGGAGGTTCGCCCGATGGCAGCCGCTCTGCTGCACAATGAAACGATATCGCTACCCGATTATCCCGGCACGATCAGCCGTTCTAGTGCCGCACGAATCGGGGCGGGAAGGTCGACCGGCCGCCGCGTTACGCGGTCGACGAACACGTGTACAAAAAGTCCGTGTGCAGCCGGCTCGTCTTCCAGGGGTCGAAACAGGCCGATTTCATAGCTCACGCTGGAACGGCCCAATTGGGCCACGCGGAGACCAGCCTCGATCACCTCGGGAAAGGCCACGGCCCGATGGAACTGGCAACGGCTCTCGACGACCAGGCCAATCGCAGAGCCCGAAACAATATCCAACCCGCCTTGGTGAATCAGGTATTCGTTGACCACGGTATCGAAATACGCGTAATAGACAACGTTATTCACGTGCCCATACGCGTCGTTATCGAGCCAACGAGTGGGAATCGTCAGGTAGTGTTGGTAGTCGGCGCGGCGTGCCGGCGGCATTCGCGATCGTCCTTCTTGCCTGGGGCCATGATTGTCGCAGCCTGGTCGTCGATTTTGTCACAGGCTGCGGTGCCCCGCCAGGCACGCGCCCCCATCGACCGGCGCCTTTAGTGCACCTTCGCAGCTTCATCTTGGAATGGAGCGAATTCGCGGAGCACTCTGTTCCTTGTTGCCGCCCAACCACTTACGTGCTGGGTGGTCGTGCTTTGTCACCCCAGATTCTTGGTGTGACCCTAGCAGGTTGCCACCAGGTCGTCCACAAGCCGCACCACCACTTCGTGTGTCAGCACGGCTGCCACCTGCTGTCGCGGGGCAGAAGGTGTCTTTTGATAGCGGCGCAGCTCCCAGGCGCCCGCCGTCGACCCTAGCAGTTCGTAGTAGGCCGTACCAGCCGTGTCGCGCTGTGGGGGGTTCGACCTGATTTGCACCGCACCCAAGTCGGCGTCGGCTTCGATCAGGCAAACCGGCTCGAGCAGGTAAGTCAGCCGCCCAGCAAGCTGAGTGGCTAACTGTGCCAATTCGCCGACAGATTTTCCAGTCAAACTGGCGTTATCAACGTGCAACCGCAGCACGGCGCAGCCCAGGGGGTCGCAGGCAGCCAACTCTACCTCGGCCCGCCCACCCGCGCCTGACACCACCAGCCGAACGCCACGTGCCGCTTGTTGTGCTGCGGCCGCAAGTTCATCGCGAATTTTTCTCGCCCGATCCATGCCATGCCTCTCGCTGTTGCTGGCCAGCGAGCGGCATGCAGGCCACCCGCTGACGGACTCTCTGTAGTATTCTTCGTGTCGCCCGGAAAAATAAATGCGAAAAAAGGTGAAACACGCCGTTTTGGGCAGGTGGTCGTCTACGGAGGAGCCCCGCGTCAGGTTCATGTCGACCTTGGGTTAGCCCGGATTATTCATGAACTTCGTTGCGAGGAGTCGAAAGTGTTGTGGCTGAAAGGAAAACCGCGATCGGCCCGCGCAGCGTATTGGTGAATACGTGAGTCAGGGGCGATTGCGGCTTGACGCAGCAGGCGCGACACGTTCGGCTCCGCGGCAGAAGGCTCATGAATCAATCGGGCCAGGGGCCCCCCCAAGCGTCTACCCGGCCTTCGCGGCCAGGGGCTTTAACTGGTGCTGGGTGTGTTCCGAGCCATCGAACGACAGCGTGGTTACGACCCCGTCGACCTGCGTTTCGAGATGCACCGGACGCGACCACAACCGGTGCAGGTTGATCAAGGTGTCGCGCGCGTATCCCAATTGCAGGTCGGGCCCTTGGTGCAGGTGTTCGAGAAACAGCTCGCCACGATTCTTGAAGTTGCCATCGCGAACTTGGATGATCGGTCTTCCCAGGTTGGTCAATTGAAACAGCAACCTGGCTTTGACCTGCTCGAACTCGCGACTTTCCACCTCGTAGCCTTTCGCCTGTCGGTTGTAGCCGAAAGAAAACAGCCGATGCTCCTGACAAAACTCCAAGGTTAGAAACGAATCGATGAAGGTCACATCGTTGTGAATTTTGCGAACCTCGAAAATCTTCGATCGACCCAGGCCGGCCTCGGTGTTCCACTGCCGTCGCGCGGCCAGGTCGTCGCATTCGTCCCAGGCCTTGCCAAACCGCCCCCGGTTCCAACGGTCTTCGATATCGCGAAACAGTTCGATCCCTAGTTTGTAGGGATTCAGCCGCGTAGGCGACGAAGCCAGTGTGCCGGAGTGATGGTCGCAATAGTCCACCACTTCGGCCGAGGTGAGCCCTTGCCGGGTCATGATTGTCGAATGCCAGTAGCTGGCCCACCCTTCGTTCATGATCTTGGTTTGGCCCTGGGGCGCGAAGTAGTAGGCCTCGTCGCGCAGCATCGATAGCACGTCGGCCTGCCAGGGTCGTAGCGGTGCGTGCTCTAGCATGAACCACATCACGTCACGCACCGGCTGCTCGGGAAATCGCCCTGCCTGGGCCTCGTGTGCCGCCCGCAGCCTTTCGGCTTCCGCGGCCAGAACACCCGCGGGATTGATGAAGGGCTGCATATACTCCTTGGCGCGAAACCGCCCGGGCAGGGGCTGCCGGAAGTTCTGATCGACGTCGGTCCCCTCGGTCGATCGCGCCGCAGGCCGCGTGCGGAACGGCCAGTGTGGATCGATCAGGTCGTCGACACTCAAACAGGCGTCGACAAATATCTCCACTTCCTCCACGCCATGCTGATCCATATAGCGCCGGATTCGATTGCCGTGGTTGGCAGTCTCGTCCATCATCTTGCGGCTGGTGTGGCTAAACCAATCATTGTTCTTGAAGAAATCACAGTGCCCGTACACGTGGGCCATCACCAGTTTCTGGTCCGTCAGGCCATTCGATTTCATTAAATAGGCGTAGCAGGGATCGTTGTTGATCACCAGTTCGTATATTTTTTGCAGGCCATAGTGATAGCCTTTGGCCAACTGTTCGTACTCCATTCCGAACCGCCAATGGGGGTAGCGCGTGGGAAACCCTCCATAAGCCGCAATGGCGTTCAATTGATCGGCGTCGACCAATTCAAACACCGTGGGATAGAAATCCAAGCCGTGGTCGCGGGCATAGCC
>CAYSXM010000283.1:0-6039 GCA_964434905.1 uncultured Pirellulales bacterium
AAATCCGCCCCAGCCAATACAACCCTGGCCAGGAGATTCCCGAACGGTCGTGGGCCTATCGCCTCGCCAAGTACTTCTTCTTCAACGACTACGGGACCTACGGCCAGCATTTCGACGCTCAGAAGTGGATCGAAACCCGCACCCCCACTCCGCCGCCGCGGCCAAAGCTGGTGCAGATTGAGGGATAAATTCCAATAGCATGGATCAAACCTGGTCCAGGAATGGCAAGAACGACTCGCAATTCTCCTACCTTTTTATCTCTGACACCGCGACCGGAAAAAACAGCGGCTGGTCGTCGTATTTGTCGCGGCCGTAGCTGGCAATGAAGCGCTGCGTTTCGGGAGCCCGCAGGAAAGCAGCGAGCTCACGAGCAGCGGCCAGGCGCGGGTCGTCCTGCTTGCCGGCGGCGACCACCACCAGATAAGGCCGCCGCAGACTAGCGTCTCCTTGCACCATGATCTGCATCTCGCCGGCTGGAATCTTGCCGTTCAAGAACGGGATGCGGCCGACGAGCGTGTAGGCCCCCGCGGCCGCGGCCCGCTTTAGCGCTTCGCGGTGCTTGTCGCCTGGGAGCACGATCGCCTGCCCCGGATCGAGCACAAGCTCCCCCGCGGCCAGCACGTCACTGAGCACTTCGTTGGCCCCGTTGCTGGCATGCACGAGCAGCTTGCTCTTCGACTCAATTATCTTTTGCAAGGCACGGACGGCATCCTTCTCGCCTTTGATCTTCGCCGGGTCGGCTGCCGGGCCAACGAGGACCATGTCGTTGCGGGCCCAAGGCTGCGGATTCTCGCCATGCCCGTCGGCCACCAGATTGATGATCGCATCGCTGGCGTGCATCGTGATCAGATCGGCATGCCATTCGGCAAAGGCCGCCACAACTCTGTGCTTTGGCCCGCTGGCGACCAATTCCTCTTTGTGGCCGCTGGCCTGCTCGAAGCGGGCGGCCACATCGGGCCAAAAATCCGTTTCGATCAGGCCGCCGATCACCGCGCAGCGCACTGTTTGCGGCGAATTGTCAGCGGCTGATGCTGACGCGGAGATGAGGAGTACGCAATAGGCCAGCAGACGGAGCATTTTATTGGTCACCGCGCACCTCCTCGACTCCACCCGTGTGCTCCAAATGGTAACCGGGCAACTCGGACAACAGTTGCCGGTACTCGCGCGAGCGGACGACGCGCACCAAGGCGGCCAGACGCGGATCGTCGGTCGCTTCGCGGCGGAAGCACAGATCGTAAGGCTCGGTCGCGACGGGCAGGAATTGCAGTTGCCCCTCGTCGCTGGCGAGTCGCACGCACACACCCACATCGGCCCAGCCGCTGCGAATCGCCTCGACAACACCCCGATGGTCGCGGGCGGTATGCCGCGGCACGGGACGCTTGCCCAGCAGTTCATCCTGACAGCGCCGCGCGCCGGCCCCCACGTTGCGGCCAATCCAGCGCAGCTTCTCCCGCGTGGCCCCGCCAGCTGTTTTGAGATGTGATCCTGGTTGGCAAGCGAGCCCTTCTTCCCCCGAGGCCACGCGAAGGAGCTTTGCCTGGCCTGCCAGCCGCTCACGAACCGCGGCCACGTTGCCGGCCTGATCGCTAGTGGAGACCAGATGAACCCCGGCGACGTGAACCAACCCTTGCTGCAATAGCTGCAGGGCTTCACCGCTCGAACGTGTCAGCACAAGCATTCGCAAGCCCGACTGACGCCGATACAGGGCCGCCATGAGGGCCGCTGCCGGGTCACACGAAGCGAGCACGAGCGTTTCGCTGGCCCGCTCAATCGCAACTGGCAGCGCCGCGGCATTTTCCACACGCCCATCGTGCCCCAAGCCGCCACGGGGGCCGTTTTCGACCGGATACAGCCAGTTGCGGGCCGCCACTTCCGCCGCCCAGTATCGGCAGGGGAACGACGCTGGCTGCCAGGCGAATTGCACCCCCTGCGACTGCGGCCGCGAACCGCCGAAGAGTTCCTCGACCGTGCAGCCGAGCGCCTTCGCCAAAGCCAGCGCCGCCGCCACAGAAGGCACCAATCGTTGCCCTTCAATGGCGCTCACGCCGGTCCGCGACAGCCCGGCCGCTTCCGCCAGGTCGGCCTGCGACCAGCCGCGTGCTTGACGCAGGGGTTTGACCCGATTATCAAGGTCGATGGGACTGGACATGATTCTGTCACCTTATGCTACGTTTATGCCATTGTCCAGGCTCGGAGCTTTCTCGTGTCGCGCCGCACTGGCTTTACCCTTGTCGAACTCTTGGTGGTGATTGCCATCATTGGCCTGCTTGTGGCGCTGCTCTTGCCGGCGGTTCAGGCAGCGCGCGAAGCGGCCCGGCGGACACAATGTCAAAGCCAGATTCGCCAGTTTGCGATTGCCGCCCACACTTTTCACGACGCGAACGGCAAATTCCCGGCGGGCGTTTATCAACAGGTTTTCTCCGGCCCGCCGAAATATCGCGGAATCACGGTGTTTACCGAGCTAATGCCCTATCTGGAGCAGGGAAACCTCGTGCAGGCTTGGGACCGCAGCGATCCGATCAACAATGCGATCGGTGGTCTGAGCGCGCCGTCGGCAACGAAACTCCCCGTGCTGATTTGCCCCTCGGACGTCATTCCAAACAATCCCATCAGCGATGGCGGCGGACGGTGGTATGCCCTGACCAGCTATGGCGGTAACGCTGGCGTGCGCTCGTACGACCCCGCGGCAGCCACCAACGATGGCGTCTTTTTCGTCATCGGGCCGGGATCGGAAACCCTGCCCAGCGGCACGGCAGTGCGCATGGCCGAAATCACCGACGGGCTTTCGCAGACGGCTTTGTTCGGCGAACGGAGCCATTTTGATCCGAATCACGACAGCTTCGCCGCCGTTTATGGTTCCGGCGGCGGAGGGGGCGGTGGTGGCGGCGGTGGAGCCGGTTCGGTTGGCCCGATCGGCAATTTGGGTTGGTGGGCCGCTTCAGGGGGGCGAGTGGTGGCCGTAGAGGTGCTGCTGAGCGCGTACGCGCCGATTAACTTTCGCCTGCCGGTGAGCTATCCGAACCGGGCGTCGCTCAGTCCCCCCGTAAATTCCGTGGCCGAGTTCCAGTACTACGTCGATCGGCGGTTCAACGCGTTTGGCAGTAACCATCCAGGCGGGGCAATCTTTGTCCTAGCCGACGGTTCGACAAGATTTGTCCAGCAAGCGGTGCCGCTGGTGAACCTGCAACGATTTTGCACCCGGGCCGATGGCCAACCTACCCTGCTCGACTGACCACCATGCTCCGCATTTCTCGACCGCGAATTTTGGCTCGCCGGCGCTTTTTCCGGCCTCAAATCGAGGCTCTGGAGCCCCGCGCGCTGTTGGCCGCGTTCACGCCAGGCAACCTCGTCGTCAGCCGCCTGGGAGATGGCGGCGGCCTGAGCATGGGGAATTCGCAGCCGGTGATGCTGGTGGAATTGACGACGGCTGGCGCCAATGTTGGCAACGCGATCAGCATCCCCGCGCCGTCCACCGACAACAGTGGCGGCCTCACCGACAACACCAGCCAACGCAACGGCCAACTCAACCGCTCGGCCGACGGCCGCTATCTCACCCTCATGGGCTACGACGCAGCCGTGGGGCGGTCGATGGTCAATAACACCTCGGCGACGACCATCAACCGGAACATCGCCCGAGTCGATGGCGCGGGCACGGTGTCGATTGTCGCCCGGCTGACCGACGGCTTTGGCAGTGGGAACAACCCCAGTTCGGCTGTCACCGACACGGGAAGCACGTACTACGCGGCCGGCGGCAACTTTATTGGTGGCGACGGCGTCCGCTATGTGGACACCTCCGGCGGCATTGCGACGACATCCACCCAACTTGCCACCGAGCCTTGGCGCGACATCCTGATCGCCACCGATGCGGCCGGCAACAAGTTCCTGGTCTATTCGAGCCCCACCGGCGTCTCGTATTTCGCGGGCTTTCCCACGTCTGCCGCCACGGGGACTTCGCTCGGCGTCACGCTCACTGAGGCCGGGGCGTTCGTGCTGTTCGACCGCAGCCCGACCGTGGGCGCGACCGGCCTGGGAGGGCTCGATACGCTCTATGTCTCCGACTGCAGTTCGTCGCTGAACGACGCGACGGCCATCCTACGCAAATTCGAATGGAACGGAGCCTCTTGGGCCGACAAGGGAACGGCGACCATGACGGCCCCCGGCACCAGACTGTATGGCCTGACGGCCCAAGTGGTCGCGGGTGGAGTGCAGCTATTTGCCACCACGGCGGTGATCGCAAACAACAGCTTGGTCTCAATCATCGACACTTCCAACGGAGGCGCGTTCGGTGGCGACTTGGGCGGCAACCTCTCGGTCATTGCCTCCGCCGGCGCCAACTATGTCTTTCGCGGAGCGGCCCTGGCCCCAATCGGAGCGCCGCCGGTTGGCACGAGCCTCGCCATTGCCGCCACGGACGCCAGCAAGGCAGAAGGCAACACGGGGACATCCTGGTTCACCTTCACGGTGACCCGAACCGGCAATGCCGATACGACAGTCAATTGGACGCTAAACCACGTCACGTCCACTGCCGCCGATTTCAGCGGCGCGGTGAGTGGCGCGGTTTCGTTCGGCGCAGGCGATAGCACGAAGACGATCACGGTCAATGTCGTCGGCGACACGGCAATCGAGGCGAATGAAACCTTCAGCATTGCACTTTCCGACCCCACCGGCGGCGCGACGATCAGCACGGCCACGGCTGGCGGCACGATTCTGAACGACGACTTCGCCCCCACCTTGGCGACCGCCGCGGCAGCCACGCCCAGCCCCGCGACCGGCACAACGACCAGCCTCAGCGTGCTGGGGGCCGACGACGGCGGCGAGGCGAATCTGACTTACACCTGGAGCATCACCAGCAAGCCGGCAGGCGCGGCCGATCCCACATTCTTGGCCAATGGCGTCAATGCCGCCAAAAGTAGCACGGCCACGTTCTCCCAGGCCGGCGACTATGGCTTCCTGGTCACGATTCGGGACGTCAGCAACCTCACCGTTACCAGTGCCGTAAACGTCACCGTGAGCGCCACGCTCACCAACATCGCCGTGACACCGACCGGCGCGAATGTGCCCCGCGGCGGCAGCCAGCAGTATGTGGCGACCGGTTCCGACCAGTTCGGCAATGTCCTGGCCGTGCAGCCGACGTTCACCTGGAGCGTGCTGAGTGGCCCGGGGTCGATCGTTTCCAGCGGGCTCTACACGGCATCGAATACCGCCGGCCCCTACCAGGTGCAAGCCGCCAGCGGCGGTAAAACAGGCAGCGCGAGCGGAACGGTGCTCAATGCCGCACCGACCGTCGCCACGGCTGCCGCGGCCGCGCCCCAACCCGCGCCTGGCATTCGCGCGGAGCTCAGCGTGTTGGGGGTTGACGACGGCGGCGAAGCGGCCCTGACTTACTCTTGGAGCATCGTCAGCAAGCCCGCCGCCGCTGCCGATCCGGTCTTTTCGGCCAGCGGCACGAACGGAGCCAAGAACAGCGCCGTCACCGTGGCGCAGTCCGGCAACTATGTGCTGCGGGCGACGATCTCCGACGGCCTGCTAACCGTGACCAGTGATGTGGCGTTGGCCGTTGATTTCACGCTCGGCCAAAACCAAACGATCAATGCCGACGTCAACCACGACAGCCTGGTCAACGTACAAGACATTCTGGCTGTCATTGGCTATCTCGCGCAGATTGGTCCGTCCGCCACGTCAATTCCCAGCCCAGGCCCCGTTGGCAATCCCGCGCTCCACTACGACGTCAATGCCGATGGCATCGTTTCGGTTATCGATATCCTCGGCGTCATTAACTACATGGCCGAGCATTACGTTCCACCAGAAGGCGAAGGGGTCCATCGAGCAGCAACCAAGCGATCGGGGAGCGAACGCCTGTCGCCCCTATTTATGGCCTGATGGCAGGCGCCTTGCCTGCCAAGTGGCGATGGCGAGCAGGGAGTCAGGCGTGAACTCGCCCGCCCGATCGGCTATCTCGCCCAGGCTCATCCAGTGCACCTCGCTCACCTCTTCGGCCTGCAGTTGCAGCGGCCCCTGATAGTGACAACTGAACAGGCC
>CAYSXM010000284.1:0-6005 GCA_964434905.1 uncultured Pirellulales bacterium
GCCCAGGCATATGCCAACTTCCCAAGGTTTGTGCTACGCGACAGCGGTCTCGAATACCTGGGACTAGCGCCCGTGGAAACGGCCGATCGCGACGACTCGCCGGAACTAGATCGGGAGGAGGCCCAACTGGCATTGGCCATCATCGATCGCATTCACGCCAGGTGTCAGGAGCACGGCACAACTTTAGTGTTCGTCGTGTTGCATCGCACCGACGACGACCCGGTAGGTCGCGAGCTGGCCGCCCGCCCCGACTTTCCGCTGCTAGACTTGAGCAACGAGTGCGGCGAACTCTACCCGATCGACGGCCACCCCACGGCGCGCTGGCACCAGGCAATTGCCGCGGCGCTGGCATCAGATGCCCGGCTGGCGCGTTGGACCGGTCGCGAAGACTTGCACCAAACCGGGGCCATTCCTCGTTTGACACCACTCTGGCGGCTCGAGCTAACGACCGTGGGGCCGTGCGCCGCGCGGGTGCAAGGCGATCTGGCGGGCGCCGGGCCGCTACGGCTGGAACAGTTGCCCAACGAGCGGCAAGGCTGTTGGCGAGTGAAGCTGGCACGGCGGTCGTTGCGCTTGCCTGGTCAGCGTCCGTTGGAACTGGAAATTCGCGCTCGGGCAGACGCTCCGCGGTCCTATTTGCCGGTGCTATTTCAGAGTCCTCAGTCCCCCTTTGCTTGGGCCCGAGACAAGCCGGTAACGATCGACACCCAGCCCCGTGTGCTCCGCGAGCAGATCTTGCTACCGCGCGACGTGGCGGGCGTGGGGCTCGAGCTACAAGTGGGCGACAGCGGCGTGGCGATGGAGTTCGAGGAAATCCACCTTTGGGATGGCCCACGCGACTTGTTGGCCGACTGAAGTGGGTGCCGGCTACGGCGCCTCGTCGCGTCGGGCGTCGAGCGATTCGCTGTTCTTTTGCGAGGCAAACCACATCTTCCAAGAGCGCAGATCGAACTCGAAATTCTGCCGCGTGATAGCCACCAGTGCATCGAGCACATCGCGGTTGCGAATCGATTGGTTGATGACCTTGGGCCCGCCTCCCATGGTCATGCCCCCGGGGTTTCCGCCAAAGAAACCGGCGTTGGTCGGATTGGTGTTGCCCCCGGTGCTATTCGGATTGACAAAGGTAGCGGTCGTTCCGCTGCCGTTACCTTCTTGAATGACAAACTTGTGTCGCGTGACCAATGCGTCGATCAGCGGTGCCACTGCCGCCGGGGAGCGTAGGTAGCCTAGTGCCGCGGCGGCCAGGTTCACTGTATCGTTGCTCTTGTCTTTCAGCCGACGGACATAGCGCTCGACCGCGCGGGCGGGCTCGGCCCGGGCAATGTGTTCGAGTGCCGTGCGGCGCAATTCCAAATCTGGGTCGGCCAGGGTCAGATCGACCAACAGGTCGGTGCCCAACGGATCGTTGACACGCGCCACTGCCTCGACCGCCAATTCGCGCAGCCGTGGCTCCGGCTCGCGCAGCAGAAACTCTTTCAGCGCCGGCAAGGCATACGGATCGTCGATCGCGCTCAGCCCTGCCAGGGCTTCTTCGGCATGCTCCGTTTCGTGCAGCCAGGCGTGCCACCGTTCGATGCGGCGCGACCACTCTTTCTCGGCCAGTTCGTTCTTGCGCCGCTGTTCGCGGATTTCCACCTGCTGTGGCAACAGCCACTTGCCGTTGTGCAGAATGTATCCTCGCTCCGCCATGACCTCGGCCGTCGTCTTCCATTGACCGTCGACCCGGCTATAACCCAGCGCGCGGCGCGCCGCCGCGTGATCCGGATCGAGCTCGACGACGCGTTCGAGGTGCGTGCGGCGTTCGGTTGCCAATCGATGCTCGCGGCACCATTGGGCCAGCGCCCATTGTCCCGCGACGGTATCGGGGTGCGTCACGCGAATTCGAAGGTACTCTTCCTGGGCAGCCGATCGGCGCGCCACGCGTAGCACCTGGCTACGTTCGAGAACGAGGTGCGCGCCTTCGACCGTATCGATCACATAGTGGCGACGCGGCGACTCGTCGGCATTGGCCAGCTCGCCCTCGACCTGACCCCCGCCACGCAACTGGAACACGTCGGCGCGGCAGGGAACCGCGCAAACCGCCCCGAGCACCACGCAGGAAAACCATCGAACTATTCGCAGCATGGCCCCGGTTCCGGCACCACGTTCCTGTTTGACAACACCATGCTTGATTATACCCAGCCGCCGGTCGAGAGTGCGATGCACCTGGCGAACACCGGCCGCCCAGATCACGGAAAAAACCGTTGTGGAAGCGCTTTAGTACACTTGCAGCGGCAAGACCCCCCCGGGGCCGATGAGCGCTCCCCAAGTCTGGTCTGCTTCGACGACGATCGTTTCGGTTTGGGTTGGCTGCCCGGTTTGCTCGACTTTGATCTTGTATTTGCCTGGCGGAACATCAAACCCGGGCCCGTCGGGCTTTTCCGCCCCCTTGCCGGCCGCCAGAGTAAACGGGCTGCCCCCAAACGTGATCTTGGCGGGCATTTCGGTAATGTTACCGAAGATGACGCGGGCCTTGCCGGGTTTGGGTGCCACGCCCTGTTTCTCGGCTGCGGCGCGGTCGCGGCTCGACAGCTCGATCGCCGTCTCGTCGCCGGCCGTAAGTTTCAGTGACATTGTGCCGGCCGGTCCCTGAAACACTAGCAGGGCCTTGTCGTCTGCCACCTGCGTCTTGTCGGCCTGTTCTTTCCAGCCAGCAGCCGGCATCTGCTCGCGGTAAAACGCCAGTACCTTGGCCAAGGGGGCCGCGCAGGCTGCCTCGATAATCTGGCGAAACGGCGAACGCTCGCGCGAGTGATGCGAGCAATTGCTGGGCAACGGAACGTCGTATTGGTTGTCGACCACTAGCGGCTCGTCGCCTGGCTCGTGCTCGCCTGTACTGGACTGGGCGTCTGAATCAGATTCTGGATCGAGCGGCGAGGGATCGCCAGGTTCGCCAGCCAGCGGTTCGCGCGCATCGCTCTCGGCAAAACTCAAGCCAGATGTGGAAATGGTGACCTCGATAGCTTCGTCGCCGATGCCCGGTTTGACTAGCACGAAAGACAGTTCGGCGTCGTTTTCACCGGTCAGTTCGAACGTAGCGGCCTGGGCGGTGATGACTGAAAACCCGTCTTCCTCGCTCCAGCCGTGGTCGACAAGTTCCTCGCGAAAAAACTTCACCAGTTGGCGGATTTTCTGGGGGCTTGTGAAGCGGATCTCCTCGTCCTCGGCGTCGTACTCGACATCTCGGGCGTCGGGCGGCAGCGGCAGCCGGCGCGCGTTGGGGCCCGGCGGCTCGGGCGACTTGACCACCGATTCAACCGCCTGCTCCTGCGCGGGCGGCTCTTCGGTACGAAACATGGCCACAAGTTCGTCGGAAGAAATACGCTCGATGGCGATGCGCGTGGCATCGTCTTGCCGCGACAGACGAAGCAGAACCAGGCGATCAAGATCGGCACCAAACACGATCCGCGCCGAGTCGTCGAGCACCTCGACCAGCGAATTCGGCGTCCATCCCAATGCTTTCATTTCACGCATGTAGTATCGCGCGGTACTTTCGACATCCGAGGAAGTCTGGGCCCGAACGATGCTCAGTTCGTCGCTGAACTCGACCTGCCGCGCATCGGCCGGCCAGGGCAACTCTTCCGTCAACAGGCCCGTCGAGTATTGCACATTGGTCAAACCACCTTGAGCGGGCGCCAGTGAAATGTATACATCGAGCGTGGCCGGCCCTTGGCGATAGTCGAGCATGCGCATTTCGTCGGTGACCACGGACTCGCTATCCGGGGCGACGAACGACGACCAGCCCTGCGCCACCAGCGCCTGATCCAGCAAGTCGGCGGTCACGGGCACCGAGTCGGCGCAGGTGAAAATCGTGGTAAACGCAGAAGCATAGACCTCCTTCGCTGCCGGCGTTCGCGGTAGCGTGCTGGTATCGACGTTGCCGAAGTTCTGCAAGGAAAACCGCACCTGGTTCGGTGAATCGCCTGCCAGCGAGATGTACAATTGCAATTCGCAACCTTGCTGCCTAAAGCTGACCTGCGCGTATTCGGCGGTGACCATCGGTGCCGCGGGGCCCGTGGATTCCTTCCAACCTTGGTCCGCCACCAGCCGACGTAGCACCGCGGTCGCCTGAGCGATACTTTCTGGCGCCGTGCCGTGCAGCGCCACTGCCGAGGCCCGAGTTTTTTCCCAGTTGCTGGGCAGTTCGACCTGGCGCAGATCGAATCGCGCCACCAGCCCACGCAGGGCTGCCGCGTCCAGCGGTGCCGGCCCCGGCTCTGGCTCCGCCGCAAGCAGTGCACCGGCCAGCAGACTGGCAAAGCCAACCCCGAGCATCGTACAGCCAGGTTGACGAAAGCCGGGGTGTCGAAAGCCAAAGAAGCGGACGAACCTCATGGTATGACCCTTGGCAGGTGAGGAATTGCTAGCAATCGGCGGGCGCTTACGAAAACGCCAGCCTGCCCACAGCGTATCGCCGGCCGGCACGATACCCCAGATTATTCACGAGCTTCGTCGCGAGCAGTCGAAAGTGTTACGGCCGCAAGAAATACCTCGATCGGGTGCCACTGGAGTGTCAGTGCTCCGGAGCGTATTGGAAAATACGCGCGTCAGGTGCAATTGCGGTTTGACGCAAGAGACGCGACACGTTCGGCTCCGCAGTCGAAGGCTCGGGAACCATTCGGGGTTACACGGCTCCTGCCAAGCCAATCTATCCCGCGGCCCCTGCGCAGTGCGCTTGAAACAACGAAACCCGCGCACGCGCGCCGCGCCTCTGGGGCGCCTGGGCTACGCAATCTCAACCCACCGGCCAGTTTGGCCACTGGCCAACACGGCATCGCAAACTTTTTGCGTGTGCAAGGCACAACGGAAGTCGGGCTGAACCCTGGCCTGACCTGGCTCCAGGCTCTTGAGAAAGTCGGCCAGCGCGTTGATGAACGTGTGTTCGTAACCAATCGTGCAGCCGGGAACCCACCACTTGTCCATATAGGGGTGTTCACTGTTCGTCACGTGGATTCGCTGCCAGCCGGTCAGGTGGCCTTCCACCTTGGCGCCGGTTTGCGGATCGGCGTATTTGAAATACTGCAAAATCTGCGGGTCTTCCAGGTCGAAGAAGACGCTGCCTCGCTCGCCGTTGAGTTCAAAGGTGTTGTAATTCTTGCGCCCGCGAGCGTAGCGAGTGCTTTCGAAGGTGCCCAGCGATCCGTTGGCGAACTCGGCCAGGAACATGCAAGCATCGTCGATGCCCACCGGCTGCACCTGGCCCGATTCGGCATGAACGCGCTGCTTGACGAACGTTTCAGTTCGTGCGGTCACGCGTTGAATCGGCCCGTTCAGCCATTCGGCGGTGTCGATCGAGTGTGCTAGCAAATCGCCAGTGACTCCCGAGCCTGCCACGTCGACGTCGAGCCGCCAGAGTCCGGCTCCCCCTTGGGGCACATCGGCCGAAATCGTCCAATCTTGCAAATACGTGGCGCGATAGTGAAACGGCCGCCCGATGCGACCTTCGTCGACCACCTGTTTCGCCAGCGAAATCGCCGGCACCCGGCGATAGTTGAACCACACCATGTTTGGCACGCCCGCGCTCTCGACCGCGGCGGTCATGCGTTCCGCCTCGGCCACGTTCATGGCCAGCGGCTTTTCGCACAGAATCATCTTGCCCCGCCGAGCCGCCTCCAACACGATTTCGCAGTGCGTGTTGTTCGGCGAGCCGATGTCGATCAGGTCGATATCGTCGCGCGCCACTAGCTTGCGCCAATCGGTTTCGTACGAGGCATAGCCCCAGTTTTCGGCAAATGCCTTGATCTTGTCTTCCTTGCGGGCGCAACACGCCTGTAGTACCGGGCGATGCTCAAGAGAGAAGAACTGGCTGACCTGGCGATAGGCATTCGAATGGGCCCGGCCCATGAACCCATAACCGATCATTCCCACGCGCAAAGGCTTCGACATGCGAATACCGTCCTCGTCAGTGCGTGTTAGACAACCTGGACACCCGTCGTCCGTCTTCCCACAAAACTGCCCCCGCGGCT
>CAYSXM010000285.1:0-5997 GCA_964434905.1 uncultured Pirellulales bacterium
GTGCGCCCACAACACTCGGGGGCCAGACGCCGTCGTTGACAACCGGCGGTGCCACTGGCTGATCTGTTGTGGGTGCGCCAAGAGTCTGGCCTCGGCCAGCTCGGGGCGGGGCTCCGACATACGCAGGGCCGCCAAGCAGCCGAGTGTGATTTGCACGGCCGCAGGGTCGACCTCGGCCAGCCAATCGGCGTTATCCCCTTCGCCACGAATCTGCAGCGTGGCCGTGGGAAAGGTACGTGCCCACAGGCGCGCCAAACGCTGGTCGGCCACCAGAATCGTGGCTTCAGCCTGTTGCACCACGGAACCCACGCACGACCCGAACAGCAAGTCTTCGCGCACGTCGCGTTCGCCGTGCACAATCAACACCTGCTGTTCCAAGGGCTCGCCGCGCCAACGGCGTAACGGCAATCGCTGCGGCGAGTGCGCCGCCAGTTGGAAGCGTGCTCGCCGATCGCTCCAACCCTCGGCCCACCGTCCCAGCCGAAACAGCGTCGCGGCACGCTCTAGCCGGCAGGCGGCGTCGTGGGGCCGTTGTGTCAACAGTTCGTCATAGGTCGCACAGGCCTCGGCCCACTCTTCGGCCGCCACCAGGCAACGCGCGAGGTTGAGACGCGCTTCCTGATAATCTCCTCGCAGTGCGAGCGCCGCTCGAAACCGCTCGGCCGCCGGTCGCCACTGACCTGCCTCGAACAACAAATAGCCTAGGTTATTGTGTGCATCTGCATATTTCGGTCGCACTTCAATGGCACGCTCGGCCGCAGACATGGCCTCTGCACGTTCGCCGCGCCGACCCAACAGCGCACCCAAGTTGAGATATGCCTCGGCCAGTGCCGGATCGAGTTGGACTGCCTGCCGATACTGGCACAATGCGTCGTCGCTGCGACCTGCGCGCTCCAATTCGACACCCAGGTTATAGTGCACGATCGGTTGCGCATTGTCGAAGCTCAGCGATCGCTCCATCAGTGCGATCGCTTCTTCGCGGCGCCCCTCTTGCGAAGCAACGAGGCCCAGCAATTGGCATGCATTGCAGTCGCTCGGACGCAACTCGAGCAGTTCGCGGTAACGAGCGCCCGCCGCGGCGAGTTGTCCCGCACGGTGATGTTTCAAACCCTGTTCGAGCAGATTCCGGGCCGAGGGTGGGGTGGAAGCACGCGCCTGCTCGGACAGCGCCGCGCGGCGCGCCGTCGGGGGCGCCTCGGGCACGGGCACGGCGCCGCGCCATTGGCTGGGGACATAGTCGGCGGCAAACTGTCGGAGCCGAGCCGCCGTTTCCGCGAACAACTGGCCCCAGTCGTCGGGCCGGTGCTGGCGAAATAGACGCACGCTGCGGTACCACAGCATCTCGTCGCCCTCGATCATGTAGCGCCAGCCAGGCACCTGGGGCAATAGTGTCCAGGTTGGCGTGCCCACGGCACCGGCCATGTGAATCGTGGTGTTGCCGATCGACAAGACCAGATCGAGCGCCGCGGTTCGCGCCGCGAATCCGTCGAGATCGGCCAGGGGATTGCCTTCCTCGAAGTCGTAAACTTCCACGCCGAATCGTTGCCGCACCAACGCCAGATCAGCCGCACAGTCGCCATATTGCAAATTGATCCAGACCACGCCTGGCACGGCGAACATCTCACGCCAGTCCTCGATCGGCGCGGTGCGCCGTCGCTGTTCCGAGACCTTGCCGCCGGCTCGCCAGGATACCCCCACCTTGACGCCGGAACCCAATTGGCCATAGCGCTCGCGCCACCAGGAAACTGCTGCGGGGTCGGCAAACAAGAATTGCTCGGCGCGTGGAAAACTGGCCACCGTAGGCCGCACCATGCGCGGCAGCGACCCGGCCGAAATGCTGAAATCGACCGGCACCGGGGTGCGCCACGGCTCGACGGCCGGTCGTTTGACGCCAAACACCGTCGCGGCGGGGAACGAACGGCGAAACAATGTCTCTAAGCGCGGTTCGCAGGCCACCACGCAATGGCCCGCTTCGGCAATCACGTCGGGCAAGCACGACGCGAACATGATCTCGTCACCCACACCCTGCTCGGCATGTACCACCAGCGTACGGTCGGCCAGCGAGCCGCCGTCCCATCGCGGCACGCTCAGTTTGTCGATAATCACCTCGCCGGCTGGCTCGCGATACTCCCACTCTTCCCAGCCCGCTTGAAATTGTCGCCCCAGAAGAAACGTCATCGCCCGATTCCAGTGCGCCTTGGGCAAGTCTGGATTGTTCACCAGCGCCTGGCCGTACGCCGTCAAGGCTTCATCCAGGTGTCCCAGGTGCAGTCGCACGTTCCCCAGGTTGTAGAACGCCGAGGGGCTCGCAGGGAGCAACTCGGCGGCCCGCTCGGCATGGGGCAATCCATCGTCAAAACGCCCCAAGCGCTCCAGATACGCCCCCAGGTTCATATGGGCTTCGCCCAGGTCGGGCTTGAGCACCAGTGCCCGGCTGGCAGCCGATACTGCCTCGACCGTGCGCTTGCTTTCCGACAAGGCCACCGCTAGATGAAAGAACGTATAGGGGTTCAATGGGCCTAGCTCCGCGGATCGCGACAGCATTGCAATCGCCTCCTCGCGACGCGACGTCTTCAAGGCCACCGTCCCACGCAAATGCAACGCTTCGGCGTGGTCCGGATAGTCGCGCAGAATCTCCGCGTAGGCCAAATCGGCAGCCGCCCAATCGTGCGCGTCGGCCAACTGTGCCGCCGCGCGAAATCGCTGCGCCAACTCCGGAGCCACCGGCACGGGATACGGCTGGGACTTGGGTACGTCGGGCACCGCCCGGTGTTCCGCGGCCGGTTTGGCTTGGCTGCCGCGCGGTTGCCCGCCACGGGGCGCCACCCGCAAGCGCTCGTCGAGCGCGGTGCGCAGTTGCTCCACCACCGGCCCCCCGCCCGGCGAGTACCGAAACAGTCGCATCCGCGGATACCAAGGGCTGTCCGTTCGATCACTAAACCAGCACCAGCCGTGGCGTTCCGGCAGTGCCACCCACGTCTCGATTCCCAGCGCCCCGGCCAGATGCGCCACGATGGTCGAACCAGTGATGACCAGGTCGCAGGCTGCAATCCTGGCTGCCAGCGCCTCGAAATCGTGCGCTAAATCGCTTTCTTCCGCATCGTGAATCACGACGCCCTGGCCGCGCAATTTTTCCAGGCGCCGGCGCGGGTCACCGGCTTGCAGTATCAGCCAATGCACTCCCTCGCGTGCCAACAAGGGCAGCCACGCTTCTGGCGGACCACACGGCTCGCTGGTTGCTTCCGCTTGTGTCCCGTCGCTCCACGCCCAGCCCACCGCCACACCCGCGCCAAGTTGGGCAATGCGTTCCACCTGCCGACGTCGCTGTTCCGGGTCGGGCACCAAATAGGCACGTGCCGGGGGAAACGCCTCCCAGGTACTGCGCAAATAGCAGGGCAGATCGCCCAGCGCGGCCTGCAGGTCGCACGGGCGCTTGCCTCGCGGTCGGTAGGCGGTGGCCGATTTTGCCCGGGCATTCACCATGGCCGTGGGAAACGAACGACGAAACAAGCCCACCAGGCGTGGTTCGCACTCGATCACGCACTCGTCGGCTTCGGAAATCACGTCGGGCAAACAGCCGGCAAACAGCACCTCGTGCGATAGATCCTGTTCACCGAACACCAAGAGCTTACGGCCATCGAGCCCTTCCCCTTGCCACCGCGGGTGAGGATATTGCGGCCGCGCCGGCCCATCGGCAACGCGCCACCGCCAGCCATATTCGGACCAGCCGTCGGCCAATTGCCCCACTTGCAACAGGGCCAATCCCCGCTCCCAGTGGGCCACGGCCAGATCGGGTTCGATCCGCAGCGCCTGGTCGTATGCACGGGCTGCCGCCGCGTTTTGTCCGCTGGCGCGCAACGCCCGGGCAAGCTGGAAATGGGTCGCCGCGCGATGCGGCGCGGCCGCCACTGCCTGTTGATAGCCCTCGATCGCCTCGGCCGATCGCCCCTGTTCCAGCCACAGACCGGCCAGGTTTCCTCGGGCCAGGGCATGTCCCGGCGCCGCCGCCAGGCAGCGCTGATAGCAGGTCGCCGCTTCCTGGTGTCGACCCTCATTGCGGAACAAATTTCCCAGGTTGTAATAGGCCTCTGGGTGGTCAGGTTCAAGTTCCAGTGCGCGGTGATATGCGTCGGCGGCTTCGTCCAACCGGCCTGCTTCCTGCAAGGCCGTTCCCAGGTTGCTGTGCAATTCGGATTCGCGCGGCGCCAGACGAATTGCTTCTCGATAACTGGCAATCGCCTCGTCAAAGCGCCGCAAGTCTTGCAATGCGCAGGCCCGGTTGCCATGAAAGCCCCACGCATCGCCACGCAGCGCCAGCGCGCGGTCGATCGAAGCGACGGCGTCTTGGTGCCTGCCCAGTTGGTGCAGGGCCACGCCCGCCAGGTGCCAGGCGTCTGCTTGTCCGGGATCGAGGGTCAGCACGCGTTCGTAACGCGACAACGCCTGCTGGGGCTGACCCGCCTGGTGCAGCGCCAATGCGCTCGACAACAGGTCACTTCCTTGTGACATGATCGGCTCACTCAAGAACAGAGAGACGGTCCGGTTCCGCAGCCCAGGACCGAGTCAAACCAGGCAAACCAGGCGGCTAGCAGCAACACCGGCGACCGGGTCGGCGGGGCGGTTTGGCTCGGGCACTCCAGCCATCGACGCTGGGGATTGGAACCGCCGGCCACTGGCGAGAACTCGCCCTAAAAAAAGAAACCGCCGGTCCGCGCATCCTTATCGGATGTTACGGACCGGCGGGTTGAGGGTTTCGTCGAGACTGGGCTGACGTTATCGAATCAGACCCAACACGGCTTGCGGCGACTGGTTCGCGATGGCCAGCACCGAGGTACCCGATTGCACCAGGATTTGTGCCCGCGTCAGCTTGGCACTCTCCGCGGCGAAGTCGGCATCTCGGATCGAGCTTTCCGCGGCCACCAGGTTCTCCACCGTGTCGTTCAAGGTGAAGATGTTGGTTTCCAGGGTCGTCTTCTGGAACGCCCCCAGTCGACCGCGTAGGCCGGTCACCTTGCTAATCACCTCGTCGATCACGTTGCCGGCACCGGTGGCATCATTTCGCAGCGAGCGCGACTCACCCGAACGCAGCTCGAACAGCTTGCCGCTGTTGCCGCTGAGGGTGGCCGTGCTCACGCTCTGGATACCCAACCGCACCTGCTGGTTCGACACCACGTCGGGGCCAATCTGGAAGTTGGCTCCTCCACCGGTGATGGTGAACGAGACACTCGATCCGTCGGTCAGCCGGTTGCTGACCGTGAACGACAGATCCAGGGTCGAGGTGTTGATCGAAGCATTCAAACCGCGGCCCGTGGCGGTAACACCGTTGATCCGAGCGGTCACGTCGGTTCCCGTGTCTCGCGACAACAGCGCCCCGGACGTGTCGTAGGTGTTGAAGTTGGAACCGGTAATCCGGGTAACTTCCACGAACGAATCGGACCCGTAGTCGGTCGAGGTCAACACCAGGTCGTCGGTCGACACACCCGAGGTGACGCGGGCACTGACGCCGGTGGAATCCGACACCAGGTTGACCGCCTCGGCAATCTGGGCCAGCGTGGTGCCGGCACCAAAGTTGCGTACCTCGTTCCCGCGTGCCCCGGCAATTCGCACCGTGACGTCCGAGGTCAGCGTGGCTCCCGAGTAGGTCAACTGCGCCTGGGTCGCCTGGGCATCCACCTGCACATTGACCGAGATCGCGCTCAGCGTGCCGAAGTTGGCCTGGCTGATTTCCAGGTTCTGCAGGTTCTCCTCGATGTATCCACCCGAAGTCGTCGCGGCGTTGGTCGCGGCCGACACAATGCCACCGCTCAACGAGCCGGAAGCCAAGTCGGCCGAGAACACGCTCTGAGCATTGATCGCCGACACGATCTGCGCGGCGGTCGAAACGCCGTCGGCAATCGTAATGTTCAAGATCTTGGTCACGGCGTTGAAGCTGACCGTCTCGCTGCCGGCGGTGCCACCGCTGGAAAAGCGAATCGACACGTCGTTGTAGCCGTCGCC
>CAYSXM010000286.1:0-5987 GCA_964434905.1 uncultured Pirellulales bacterium
TATGCCGCGCGGCCATCGCTGCCGCTGGTTGCCGCGCGCTGTGCCGTGGCGGTGCGTGCCGAGCGACTCGCCAACCTGGCGGTCGCCCGAGAAAAGCATCTGGAAGTGGCGCAGCAACTAGCCGCATTGGGCGCGCCGCGAGAGGAAGCCGACGAGGCCGCCCGCAAAGCGCGCGGCGAAGCCGAGGCACGCCTGGCGGAAGTGGCCGGGCAGGTTGCCACAGCGGAAACCTCGCTGGCCACGCGCGGCGGATCGTATACCCCCCTGGGCGATGTTTATCCTGCGGTGAGCACGGGCCGTCGCGCGGCGCTCGCGAGGTGGCTGACCGATCGGCAGAACCCCTTGGTTGCGCGGGTGTGCGTGAACCACGTATGGCGGCGGCATTTTGGTCGGGCGCTGGTCAGTAGCACCTTCGATTTTGGAGCCAATGGCGCGCCACCCTCGCACCCTGCCCTGCTCGATTGGTTGGCGGCCGAGTTGATGGAGCCGTCGTGGCATAGCCCGACTTCGCCGCCGACGGCGCAGGCCGACCGTGCCTGGTCGCTGAGGCATTTGCACCGGGTGATGGTGTTGTCGGCCACCTATCGGCAGAGTTCGACCGGCGACGCTCAATGCGCCGCGCGCGACCCCGACAACCACTGGCTGTGGCGGATGCCATCGCGGCGGATGGAGGCCGAGGTGGTGCGCGACAGCGTGCTGTATGTGGCTGGGTCGCTCGATTTGACGCGCGGAGGGCCCGACTTGGACCACGCGTTGGGCCTGTCGGTGCCGCGCCGCAGCCTGTATTTCCGCCACGCGGCCGAGAAGCAGATGGAGTTTCTCAAGTTGTTCGACGCCGCCGCGGTGACCGAATGCTACGAGCGCAAGGAGAGCATTGTGCCGCAGCAGGCGCTGGCCTTGGCCAACAGCCCGTTGGTGTTGGAACAGTCGCGACGATTGGCGCGCTCGCTGTGCGCCACGGCGACCACGGTCAGAGCGACCACAGGTTCACTTGGCGCGGACAGCGCCACGGCGGAAGGCTGGTTTGTCGAACGGGCCTTTGCCCAGGTGTTGTCTCGGCCCGCCAGCGAGGCGGAAATGGCCGCCAGCCTGCGGTTCCTGGAGCAACGTGCCGCGGCATATGCGGAACGGCCGCCGACGGCGGCGGCGGGAGATTTGGCCGACACCACGCAGGGTGCGGCCGAACCACACTTGCGCGCCAGGGAGAACCTGGTGCATGTGTTGTTGAACCATTCCGATTTTGTCACGGTACGTTGATGAACTACGACTTGCCGAGAAGACGCAACCGACGAGGGTGCACCGGGGTGAACCGCCGCGCATTCTTGGCCGATACCGGCATGGGATTTACCGGCCTGGCGCTCGGTGCACTATTGTTTCGAGACGGCACGGCATGCGCGGCGGGCGTGCCTGCCGCGCGGCGGGGGGCCTACTCGGGGCCGCATCTTCCGGCACGCGCCCAGCGTGTGATCTGGATTTTTCTATGTGGCGGGGTCAGTCATTTAGAGAGCTTTGATCCCAAGCCGGCGCTCAACCAGTACGACGGAAAAAGCGCGGACGAAACGCCGTATGCCAGCATCTTCGACCCTAGCAGGGTGAACCAGAACCTGGTGGGCATCAACCCCAACCATGGCAACCGCAAGCAACTGATGGCGCTGCAAACCGCGGTGCGGCAGCACGGGCAATCGGGGTTGGCGGTGGGCGATTGGTTCCAGCAGGTGGGAGCCTGCGCCGACGATCTGGCGGTGGTGCGCTCGTTGTGGACCGTGCACAACGACCACGGTACGCAGCTCACCTGGCACACCGGGCGCCATCCGCGCGAGGGAGCCTGGCCCACCATCGGTTCGTGGGCGGCGTATGGACTAGGAACCGTCAACGAGAATCTGCCAGAGTACGTCGTGCTGGGCGTGCCGACCGGCGATTGTTGTGGTGGCGAATGGACCCACGGCGCCGGCTATTTGGGCCCCGAATATGCCGGGGTGCGGCTCGATGTGGCGGGCAAACAACCGCTGCCGTTTGTGTCGCCGGCGGCGTCTGGCGTGTCGATCGAGGAACAATCGGCCGAGTTCAGCTTGCTGGGGCAGCTCAATCGGCTGGCCGGTATAGAGTATCCCGACGACCAGCAATTGCGTGCCCGAATCAAAAGTTACGAGCTGGCGTTTGGCATGCAGATGGCGGTGCCCGAGGCGTTGGATCTAGGTGCGGAGACCGCGGAGACGTTGGCGTTGTATGGTCTGAATGACTCCACGACCGAACCGTTTGGGCGGTTGTGTCTGACGGCGCGCCGGCTGAGCGAGCGGGGCGTGCGGTTCGTGCAATTGTTCCACGGCGGTGGTGGGGGCGGCGCCTGGGATTCGCATTCCGAAATCAAGGCGGGTCACGGCGCGCTGGCCGCGCAGGTCGATCGACCGATTGCCGGGTTACTGAAAGACTTGAAGCGGCGCGGCATGCTCGACGACACGCTGGTGGTGTGGGGGACCGAGTTCGGTCGTTCGCCGGGTTCGCAGGGAACCGGCCGGGACCACCACCCCAACGGCTTTTGCGCTTGGCTGGCGGGCGGGGGCATTCGCGGCGGCGTAACGCATGGAGCCACCGACGAATTGGGTTTCTACGCGGTGGAAAACCCGCACTACGTCACCGACATTCACGCCACGGTGCTCGCCCAGTTGGGGCTCGACCCCAATCTGCTGGAACTTTCCGAGCGGCGCCGGCTAGACAGCGATCGCGGGAAGCCAATCCGCGAAATCATCGCCTGAGCGGTCTGGTTTCGCCGCGCGGGCTTTCGCAGGCGAGCAGCCCGTGGAATTCTTCAACGAATTTCTAGGCCGGACCCAGCACCGTCAGGATGGCGCGGCAAAAGTCGGGCAGATCGTCGGGCTTGCGGCTGGAGACGAAGTGGCGGTCGACCACCACCGGTGCGTCTTCCCACACGGCGCCGGCGTTGACCAGGTCGTCGCGAATGCCGGGCGACCCGGTGACACGCACCCCGAGATAGACGCCGGCCGAGATGGCGATCCATCCGCCATGGCAAATGGCCGCCACAAGTTGCCCACGCTCGGCAAAGGTGCGCACCAACTGCTTGACGCCTGGGTCGCGGCGCAGTTTGTCAGGCGAAAACCCTCCGGCCAACACCACGCCCACGAAGTCTCCGGCGTCGAGATCGGCCAGTGCCACGTCGCTACGGCAGGGATAGCCGTGTTTGCCGTGATAGATGTGCCCTGCTTGGGGACCTGCCACCACGACCTGAAAACCCGCCTCGATCAACCGCAGCTTGGGGTACCACAGTTCGAGGTCTTCGTAGATTTCGTCGACGAATATCACGATCCGCCGACCGGTGGGCAAAACAGAATCGGCGGCAAGCGGGGCGTTCGCGGCAACGGGCTGGGCACGATCTGGCATCGCATAGTGCTCCGAAAAAACCGGTGGTGATGGTGAGCTTCCAGTTGCCAAGCGGTCCGGACTTACTGGCCGCTGCCCTGCAGGTTGGCGAACTCCTCGCGCGTGTTGACGCGTGGGAACGGTTCGTCGGGCACAGGCACGCACAGCGCCTTGGCCAGCGGGGCCCATCCATCGGCCGGGGACCAAGTGAGTAGCCGTGCTGGCGCGGCCTGCGCCACAACCTGGGCATTGTGTTGTGCATAGGCTTCGAGGCAGGCGGCGCGATCGTCGAGCCGCGAGGTGAATCGCCGCGCCAGCACCTGGCTGAGCATGTCGTGCCAGGGCGTGCCGGCCATTTGTTGCGACGTGGGGAAAATCGTCTGCGAGGCGCTTTCCCACCAGCTTTCGGCGTCGCGCAGCGAGTGCAGGATCACAGCGTCGGGAAAGGCCGCGCTAAGCTCGGGCCAGAACGACGCGGCGGGCCAATCGACCACCGCCGCGTAGCCAGCCAATAGGGCCTGCCAATCGACCGGGTGGCCCTCGGCCGCCGCGTGCCAGTGGGCGATGTGTTCGGGGTGGGAGAAGACTTCGAGCATGTGATAGCAGGGAAGACCGAGCAGGCGTTCGAGGGCGGTCTTGAGCGACGTCGTGCCGGTGCGACCAACACTTGATCCGATCACGCGAATGGTCATGGCACACCTGTTCGAGATAACCGCGTGCGCGCGGCGGCGGAGCCCTGGCGCTGACCGGCTCGGTCTCGGAAGGCCGGGCGATGCTCGGCGGATTTGTCGACACGTGGTTTTCGGCCCGCCGCCAGGCTGGCGATGGTACACTCGGCGCGGTTGGAATGCCACGCGGGGCAATTTGGCCCCCGGGGGAACGGGGCAATTCGACTTCGTTTTGGCCACGGGGGTGACTATGATGTCTGGCAGTCCGTTGAAAAATGCCATCGTGGCGCTTTTCAACCTCGCCCAGCACGGAGCACAGCCCAGTGCGGAGCACAACTCCGCACGGCTCGCAAAACAACGACGTACGTCGCTGTTTTGTCATCACAGCCATGCGACGTCGCAGCCTGTCGAATAAATCAGCAGGCTGCTGGGCTGGCGGGAGACGCCGCGCGCACGCAGCCTGAGAAAGCATGTTCCATTTACGAATGCCAAAAAACTGACTGCCGGTCACTCTGGGAAGAAGGCGATTCCATGACGCACACAAACCCGACGCGCCGCTACTTGGTGGGCGTGAGCCTGATGTGCCGCGGGCTGGCGCTTGCGTGCCGCGAGCTGGCGCTTGCGTGTACGGCGAGCGCGCGGCTGCTGGGGTGGTATCTTGCGGCGCGGCGAATACCTGGCCTGCTGCAGGCTGCCTGTGCGGCGGCGATGGTGTCGTCGGGTTTTGCCAGTGCGGCAGACAATGCGCCTGGTTTTCTGACGGCGCGCGAGCCCGTGGCCGGGTCCACGGCGCGCCCACCGGCGCGGTGGACGACAACCGAAAACGTGGCGTGGAAAACCGATCTGCCGGGGCTGGGGTGGTCGTCGCCGGTGGTGTGGGGTCAGCAGGTGTTCTTGACTACCTGCGTGAACACGGGCCAGGGGCCGGCGCCGCGCAAGGGCTTGTATCTGGAAGACCTGGACGCAAACAAGTATCCGCAGAGCACCGACGTTCACCAATGGAAGGTGATTTGTCTGGATCGTCGCAGTGGAAAGATCGTGTGGGAGCATCTGGCCCATGAAGGGGTGCCGGCCAAGCCGCACCACATCAAGAACACCTTGGCATCGGAAACACCGACCACCGATGGCGAGCGATTGTATGCGTACTTCGGCAACCTGGGCCTGTTTTGCTACGACCTGGCGGGCAAGCCGTTGTGGTCTCGCCGTTTCGAAGCCAAGGAAACGCAACTGGGCTGGGGAACGTCGATGTCGCCCGTGGTGCACCAGGGGCGTGTGTACCTGGTGAACGACAACGAAGAAGAAAGCGTGCTCTTGGCACTCGATGCGGCGACCGGCGACGAGGTGTGGCGCGCCCCGCGCGACGAGAAAACAAACTATTCGACGCCCTTCATCTGGGAAAACGAGCAGCGTACCGAACTAGTGGTGTCGGGTATCAAGTGGGCGCGGAGCTACGATCTGGCGGGGCAGCCGCTGTGGCAGATCAAGGGGCGTTCCATCCTGGCGATACCAACGCCGTTCGCCCGGTTCGGCAATCTGTACCTGACCTCGGGGCACGTGATGTGGGGCGAGAACCCGATGTACGTGGTGCGGCCGGGCGCCACGGGCGACCTGTCGCCCAGTGAGGACGGAACGGCGCCCCCGAGCGAGCACCTGGCCTGGTACCTGCCCAAGGCAGGCCCTTATCACCCCACGCCGTTGGTGGTGGGCGATCAGATCTATGTGCTGTACGACCGGGGCTTGTTGGCCTCCTACGACGCGCACACGGGGCGCGAGGTGTACCCTCGCAAGCGAATTCCCGACGGGCGGGCATTTACGAGTTCGCCCTGGACCGATGGCGAGCATGTGTATTGTGTGAACGAGGACGGCGTCACATTTGCCATGCGCACGGGCCCTTCGTTCGAGGTGCTGTGGACCAACACCTTGGCCGAGGACGACATGTGCATG
>CAYSXM010000287.1:0-5973 GCA_964434905.1 uncultured Pirellulales bacterium
CGAATCGACCCGACAACGCCGCGTACACAGGGCAAACTAACGGGCAGGCAGGCCCCGCGCCGGCTGCCGCCCCAGTTGCCAAACCGCGTCGCTGGGTCGCTGCGCACGGGCCCACAAACCGCGCTGAACCAGCACCGCGGTACCCGCCGCGCTGGGTGGCAATGCCGCGCGTGGCAGTTGCACGAACCCGCGCGACTCGGCCGCGTTCAAGAATGTGTCGTAGCGATCGCCGCGCTCGGCCAGCCATAGCACCACCACGTCGGCTTGTTGCCAATCGACCCAGCGCGCTACGTCGTCGCCACGCGTTGCCGCCGGCAGCGCAACGTGCCGCGATTGCGCGTAATAACCCACCAGACGCTCTAGATTGTCCGACGCCAACAGCGTTTGGCCGCTGCCCAAGCGCAGGCGGATCCAGGTACCCAGCTCGGCCTTCATATAACGACTGTCGTAGCGACTAGCCAGCGCCGTTCGCGAACCATGCCAGGCCGTCAGCGCCAAGACGATTGCCAAAAACCCAGGCGCCCAACCGGCACTGGGTCGGCCGGGCACGGGTTCGGCTGGGCAGAGAATCGGCGGTGCACGACGTCGCTTCAGCGCCTGAGCCAGATGCCCAGCACGCGCCGCCAGCGCGTCGGCCAGTACCACCAACCCCAGGCCAGCGCACGGCAGCTCGACCCACACGGCGGGCAGCACATAGCGTTTGTTGATCTCGCCGACTTGGGCCAGGTAAATCCACAGACTGACCCCAATTGCCAGCGCGAACAGATGCAGTCCAGTTTGCGCAGCACGGCTGTGGTATGCCCCCCGCCACGCGCACAGCGCCCCCCAGACAATCAGCAGCAGATACCAAGGTGTCGCCCCGCGCGCCACCGTGTGGCGCACCCCCCAGGCTCGGGCGCGCCAGGCCGCGGGCCGAGGAGCCCGTCCGCTGACCGTCTGAGGCGAATGGGCCACGGTCTCGCGGGGTGGATGGGACGCCAGGCCCTGCAAGGTCGAATCGGTGGCCGGTGCAAGCCTGGCGGGTTCTGAGCCCGGCTGAAACCAACGAGCGGCCATCCGCCAATGGTCGAATCGCCCCCACTCCCAGCGGTCGTACCCCGACAGCACAGTAATATTCAGCAGCCAGGTGGCAACGAGTGGCGCGGCCAACACGATTGCGCTGTGCGTGGCCCAGCGACGCCGTGGCCGCACGGTGGCCGGCGCGGTTCCTGCCGTGGTCGCGGCGTTGGGCGTGACCGCCAACAATGTGCTATCCCTCAACACCGCGGCGCGCGGCCAGCCCAGCAACACCAACGGCATCAACAGCAACCAACCTTCGAAACGCAGCAGCACCGCGGCCGCCCATGCAGCCGCGGCCACGAACGACCAGCGCCAACGTGTCGCGTCGCGTGCACGCTCGGCGGCAGCCAAGGTCAGCCACATGGCCAGCGCAAACACTCCATCGCGAATGATCTCCGGGCTCCACTCGATCGATTCCGGGTGCATGGCATACAGCACCCCGGCCACCACGGCAGCTCGCCCACCGACCCAGCGCCAAGCCAGCCAGGCCAACGGCAGCACCGCCAGCGAGGTGCACGCCAAGCCCAGTAATCGGCCCGCCAGCTCGTAATCGCACCCCAGGCAGTGCAGGGCCACGAGTAACCACGGATACAGGTTGAGCCCCAAATCGGCCAGGCCCGCCTGAAAGTCGCCGCGCTCGAACGCTTGTGCCCGCTCGATGTAAAACACGGCGTCGGTCGAAAGCACCTCGCGGCGCAGGGCCATTGCCACGCGCGGCAGTAGGCAGGCCCCGACAAGGATCAGGGCCACGCACCCGGTGCGCAGCGCCGCGCCGCGATGGTGCCCCCATTTCCCATTATTCGACCGGAACCAACCTGAAATGCGTTTCAAGCTACCCGTCTCCGGTCTCAGGCCGAACCGACCGCAGGGCGCGGGGGCACACGAATTCTGAAATTGCTGCCAGGCGAACTTTGCCCCGCGACCAGACGCGAGCGGCCGTCGCACGCACGGTGCGCGGCAGCCGCTCCCACCGGTTCAAAAGTTGCCCGTCGGGCAAGCGAGCCAGGCGCTGGTCCAGCCTGCGCCTCGCCCGCACAGAGGTCGGGGCGCCAACGCAAAGCCCGTGCGCCGTGAACCAGGGACCAGCGGCCGAGGGGGTTTCAACGAGGCTTTCGGCGTGCAGGTCGCGGGTGGCACCGGCCCACTCGCCCTGCCACCATCGGCGCGGTGGCCAACACAGGCCGTGGTCTAACAGCGGTTCGACCAGCAAACCTGGCGAAACGTACGGTGCATCGTCGTCTGGCACATCGACACCCCACAAGGTGCGCGGCGCGCCCGGCTGTCGATGATTGTGAACCTGGCCCAACTCTCTCAGGCGACGGCCCGGCAGGCAGTGCGCAAGGAACGCCTGGGGGTCGGCCAGCACGCGGCAGGCCGCCGGCAATCCGGCGCCCTGCTCGTCGGGCGATGGCAATTCCACGACCAGCCGTTTGGCGATCGATCCCAAGGTTTTCATGAACCGCGCAGGGTCGGGCAACCAATGGAGCACCGCTAAACAAAGCGCGCCATCGAACCGCTGCCCCGTCTGGTGCCAGCGCTGCAACCGCGCGGTCGACGCCGCGCGCGTGGCCAAGGCAATTCGCCTCGTCGCGTGCGAGGCGAGCACCTCGCGCTGCACCGCCGCGGAACGCAGGTCGGCTTCGAGGCTGGCAATCACCGCCGCTGGCCGGCTGGCCGCCAACCGCAGCGCGAACCAGCCGAAGTTGGAACCCACGTCGAGAAACACACCCTGTGAGGGGAGCCAGGGGTCGATCAATTCCCACCGCGCGGCACAATCGCGCGCGCCACGGTGAACCACCTGCCCCGCAATGACCACGTCTTGGTAAACCGAAAGTCCGGCTAATAACGTTGGGTCGATGGTGGGCTGCATGACTGACCTGCCGAGAGGGCCGTGGCGATCTCTTGCATCCGGGCGCAGCCGATGCAGTGGCCCCAGCTTGCTCGGGCCAACTCGGCCTGGACCGGCGCCAGCCAAGGAACCCAGAACCCCGCCGAAGCACAGACCAGCGCCACACTGAAGGGGCGGCCAATGGTAGTCGCACACCGCAGACAGAGACCAGATCGATTGGCACCACTGAACCGGGTGCCGCGCCCCACCCAGGGTGCCGATCCGCTGGGAAAAAGCTGCCCTTTTGGCAGACTGCGAGGCCCTTCGGTGGCCTCGTTCGACGGGCATTCCCAAGGCCGCGCTGTGCGCCGCAGCCGCCTGCGTGCTACAAATGATTATGCTGCTGGAGGTTAGCCCTGGTCGATCCACGCACACTGGGAAATGTGAACCGTTTGGTATTTGAGTTGCACACAAGGCCCTGGTGGTCTGGGGCCAGAGAGCAAGCGGCGCCGAAATGCACCCGTCAATTCTGATTACCGATGACGATTCCGGCTTTCGGGCGACGCTGCGCGGTGTGTTCGAACCTCAGGGGTTTCGCACGCTCGAGGCGGGCGACGGCCAGGAAGCGCTTGAAATCATTGACCGCGAGCCGGTGCACCTGCTGTTGCTCGACATGCACATGCCTCGGCTCACCGGGCTGGAAGTCATTCGACGCATCAAACAGGTGCGTGCGCTTTTGCCCTGTATTCTGCTTTCGGCCAATCTAGACGAACGCCTGTGCGAGGAGGCTCGCCTGGCACAGGCCTTTTCGGTGTTGGCCAAACCGGTGACGCGCCGCAAGATCACCGGCGTGGTCATTCAGGCCTTGCAAGTCACTTACAACTGGCCGCCGCAGCCTGGGCAACAGCAGTAAGCGGGCGTCTCGGCTTCGTGCGACGTTATGTCGGCGGCGGTTCCAAGCCGAAGTCGCGAACTGTCAGCAGGCTGGCGAAGCGATAGCCACGCTGCTGGAAACACGCGGCGCCTCCTTCCAGCCGGTCGACAATCGCAATTACCTGTTCCACGACGAGCCCAAATTGTTCGGCCCGCTCGATGGCCAACAGTGACGAGCCGCCGGTGGTCACGACATCCTCGACAATCGCCACGTGGTCGCCAGGCTGCACGGGGCCCTCGATAAACTGTTGCGTGCCGTGCCCTTTGGCTTCCTTGCGTACTAGAAAGCCCAGCAGCTCAACTCCTCGCACGCCGGCCATGGTCACCACCGCCGAGGTAATCGGATCGGCTCCAATCGCCAGCCCCCCCACGGCCCGGGGCAGGTTAGATCCTAACAGTTCGAGAATTCCTTCGCCCACCAGCACCGCGCCTTGCGAGTCGAGCGTGACGCGCTTGGCATCGAGAAAATAGCTGGCCTGCTTGCCCGACGCCAACGTAAAGTTCCCGCGGCGCAGCGCCGCACGGCGCTCAAACAACTCGAGCAATCGCGATTTGTCGTACACCCTAGTACCCCGTGCGGCCAAACCCGAGGGCAGCGGCGCTTCAGGCGAAGCACGCTCGCCAGCCCGGGTTTCAGAATGTAGCCTGCCCGGCCGCTGACTCGCCAGGGGGTCCGGGGCAACCCCTGCGCCCCCATCGCGGTGCCTGCCGCTTGGTCCGGCCGGAACCAGGGATTTCCGGCGCTGGCCCGCCGCTGCCGGAAGGCGCGTGCGTTCCAGACCAAATGTTACCAGGGCACCCGCAGCCCGTTGAAGAACTCGACGCGCCTCGGTCATCGCCTGGCTGCGATGGCAAAATAACGACGCAGGTCGCGATTTTGCGAGCCGCGCGGAGCGGTGCTCCGCGCTGGGCGAGGTTGAGAAATGCCACGATGGCATTTTTCAACGGACTGATCGACGCTTCACTAATTGGTTAGTGCCACTTGAATCAGATTGATATAGTCGATGGTGATGGCCATTGCCTCGTCGATGTAGTAGTCTCGCTCGATCTTGGCGGGGCCGCCGGTTGCATCCAGTTTCTTGAGCGTCTCTTCCTCATCCTTCTCGGCTTCGAGTTGCGCTCGATCGGCCAGGAACTTGGTTTCGTTAAGCGAAACCGACTGTTTGGCTTTCTGATCCAGGAAGCGGCGGACCTTTTCCTCTACTTTCTGGAAGTCGGTCGACTGCAGCCGCCGCTGGGCCGACATGTCGCGCAATTGTGCCAGCAGTGCGTCGTTCGTGCGGTTCGTCTTGCCATAGGGGGCCGCGGGCACCTGGTCGAAGGGGATCGCGTAGTCCAGGTCGCTTTCGGCGATGTCCCAGTGCGACGTCACGCTGGGCAGTTCTAAATCGGCCAGCACACCCCGGTTCTGCGTGCTTTCTCCGTTGGGTCGGTAGAACTGCTGCATGGTGATTTTCAAGGCGCCCATCGAGGGCGCGTTGCGCCCCGCGAACAGTTCCTGGCTCAACTCGCGCAGGGTTTGCACCGTGCCCTTGCCGTGCGTGGCATGGTCGCCCACCACCAGACCCCGGCCATAATCTTGAATCGCGCCGGCAAAGATCTCACTAGCGCTCGCACTGAGCTTGCTGATCAGCACGACCAACGGGCCGTTCCAGGCCACGCCTTCGTCGAGATCGTCGTAGTGCGACACCTCGCCGTCGAAGCCTTTGACCTGCACGATGGGCCCCTGGTCGATGAACAGCCCCGTCAGGTGAATGGCCTCGGTCAGCGAACCGCCGCCGTTTTTCCGCAGGTCCATGATCACCGCGTCGATATGCTGCGCCTTGAATTGGTCGAGCAGCTTCAATACGTCGCGGGTCGTGCTTTTGAAATCGTCTTTTTGCTGGCGAGCGCCCTCCATGTCCATGTAGAAGCTGGGCAGTTCGATCACGCCCACTTGAAACGGTTCGCCATTGGGTTTCTTGCCGGCGGGAAACACCTCGCCATGGGCTTCGCCATCCTTCAGTTGGATGGCGTCTCGCGTGATGGCATATTCCACAGGCGTGGTCTGGCCCTCGGATATCACCTGCAGCCGGACGATCGTGCCCCGCTTACCTCGAATCAACTCGACCACGTCCGACGCAAACGCCCGCAGCGTGTAGCCGCCCACCGGC
>CAYSXM010000288.1:0-5947 GCA_964434905.1 uncultured Pirellulales bacterium
TTCCACGGCCCCCTCGGAAGGTTGGGGCTCCGCGGTAGAAGGCTCAGGAACAATTCGGGTTTAAAGAAACGAATCCGACCAGGGGCACCGCAATTCCCGCACCATTTGATTGTGGAGAGTTCGTCATGAAACGCACGGGATTCGTCTGGCTTGTGGCGCTGATTCTGGTGGTCACTGGGACCACGGCCCAGGCCTCGACAATGTTTGGCAGTCTGAGCAACTTCGACGTGATCAACGACACGGGCGAGGTTTGCCGCGGGTTTGAAATCGAACTCGAGGGAGTCAGTCCGACCGATATTTCGTTTACTTTTGGGAACCCCTACATTCGCTATGGAGATCCCACCAAAATCTCCACCCCAACCGGCACCATCATTCGCTATGCCAGCCCATTCGATGGCAGCGCCTGGGCGGTTGGCACGCCGGTTCCGGCGGGCCCGTTTCCCACCGGAGGACACCAGTGCTTCTTTCCTGCCTATGGAGGTGATCCGAACTACGAAACGCTGGGCGGCGAGCACTTCGGAGTGGCTCTCAACGGCAACCCCACGAATACGATCTACCGGTGGTTGCTAGGCGATACCGCGGGCAATTTGATTCCAGCGGGAACAAACTTGAAGATTCCGGCGCCAGTCTGGAATGTGCAACCACCCATGAACGCCGTGGCCCCTGCCGCGGTGCAGGCGGTCATTCCAGCGCTGCCGATCGAAAACCCCGGCGACTTGTTCGGGGAAGCGTTGTGGGTGAAGGTGTTCGTTACCGAAGCTGCTCAACCGGCCGAATTAGAGCACCTTGTTCCGGGAGACCCTGCGGTTCCCGATGGTTCGGAGCCGGCCGAGATTGAAATCGAATGGCAACTATTGCAGGCTGGCAAGAATGGTGTCGACGAGTTGGACAGCGGGTTGAATGACCTGGCCGCTGATTCGGAATCGATCACCCGCCGTTACGAATTCTATAAGTACACCGGCCCCTACGACGCGGAAGGCGAGGCATTGATCGAAGATGCCTTGGCCAATCCCGACGCAGTGGGCGAGTTTCTGGGCGCGCAAAACGCCGCCTTGAACCTGTTGCCGTTTGCAGTGCCCGAGCCGGGTTCGGTCACGCTGTTCGGTCTGGCGATGGGTGCCTTGGCCATCTGCCGCTGGAGACGGTCGCGCTCGGTCTAGCCGTCTGTTGAAGTAGTAGCCTGCCTTGAGCCGTGGTTTTCCCTGAGCTGTAGTCAGTCTCGTCGGTAGGTCGCGTCAGGCCAAGGCCTGAGCTACAAGACTGACCTACAGACCGTCGATTCGGCGGGGTCTTCTGTAAGCGTCCAGAATGAGAATGCAACCACGGTGACACGGAGAGAAATACCACGGAGAAATGCGAGAGAGACAGAGAGCGAGAAAGTGAAAGAGAGTAAGAGAAAAAGTGATCAGGTGATGGATCGCGGCGGCAGCGTTATCGCGGAGAGAACATCGACGGCCGGGCGAGCGCAGTGCGGAGCAGGGCATGGCATAGCATCGTGCGGCGTGTGCCGTGCATGGCGACGGTTGCCTGGTGCCTCTCCGTGGTTAATGTCGTGGTGAATGATGCAAGTCGGGCTGGGAGTTTTCAAGCAACTACAGCTTCGACACCCCCACCCCAGAGCACTGGCAAAGCCAGTGGCACCCAGAGCGGGTGGATTCGACGGCACACGTTGATGGGCAGTGAAGAACGGTTGGCATGGCCTGGGACCGGCAGCCGGTTGGTGCCAGCTAGCGCGCTGCCAGCGCACGCTCGACGCGCGGGGCCAGCGCCTCGGCCACCAGCGCCGCCTTGCGGCGAATTCCCCGCGGCGTGCCATGGCACATGTCGCTAAACAAGTCGCAGCCGCCCACCATGCCCGTCGCGGTGGGAATGATGGTCACCCCCTCGCGCCGGCCAAAGCGCTCGAGCAATTCGTTGTAGCGATCGACCCAGCGGCAATACGTCGACAGCGAAAGTGCGCCCGCATTCCACAACTCTTTCAGGTCCAAGTCGAAATACTCGCGGTCGTGTGCCGAAAGTTGATCGAGCGCCGGGTGCGCTAGCGTGCAGCATGCCAGTTCGACGTGTGCCCCGCGCGCCTGTGCGGCCATCTTCCCCACGTTGGCCACGGTGACATGCTGCCAAAAAAGGTCGATTTCCTGGTCCGTTGGCAACAGCCACCGCGGTAGTCGCTCGCGCAGCAAGAAACTCTTGCCCGCCAGCCGGAGCCAGGGCGCACTCTCGGCTTGCCAGGTGGGCCAGAACAACCAGATCAGGTCGTTCACCGCGTTGTATTCGACCAAGAGGTCGGGCTCGAAGGCCAGGTACTCCGGGAACTTCTGCAACTCGCCGTACGAGTTCAAGCCCGAGATGCCGCAGTTGAACACTTCAACCCGGGGACCGAATCGGGCTTGCAGCAGGCGTTCGAGTTCGGCCGGATAGGTCTCCTCGTTGGTCAACCCCTCGACTGTGGTTGAGCCGCCGAAACAAACGATGCGATAGTGCCCGGCGGGCTTGGGCACCAGCGGTTCGCGGGTGCGGAACCCCCGGCTGTTCGACGTGGCTTGGAACCGTTTTTGGCCCAACCGCATGTCGACCGTGAAATGCGGACGGTAGCGGAAGTTGGTCACCTCCCACAGCGTTTCGCGTGCGTTATCCAAATCCATCCGTTCGGCGAACTGGGCCTGGTGTTCGGCGTGCGCGGCGCTGCGTTTGGCGAACGCCCAGCGGGCTGCCAATTCGCAAAGCACGGCCAAGGCCAGCAGCCACAGGGGCGCAATCAGCAACCACACGAGCCAGCGCCGCCGCGCACGGGGCGGGGCAACCCCCGCGCCCCACCGAGGCGCGCCGGGCGTGGCCGTGGCGGTGTTGTGCGTGCGGGAACGACGCAGCGCGGACATAGGCAAGCACCCAGGGCGACTGGTGACGGTGGCAATAAAACCTAGCGTTTCGCACGCGCGCGATTTCCAGAACACCAAGGGCCGATCCCAGCACCCTCTTTCGCCGCCACAAGCGGTTCGGGGACCGGCCCCAAGCCGACAGCGCGCTAGCCGGGGCGTGGGCCGGGGGCGACGCGCCGCAGCATTTCGGTGAACAGGTTGTGGGTGATTTGCGCGACGCGCGGATCGGGTCCGCGGGGTTCGGTATACACGGCGGGACGCACGTAGCCCGGCGGTTCAGACAACCCATCGCCCCACCAGATGGTCGAGGCATTGAACACCAGGTTGCCGCGCGCGCCCGGGTACAGCGTGGAGGTATACACGCCGTCGCCGCGGGGGCTGCGCGTGGGGCCGGTGGCCACGACCTCGAGCCCAGGTATCGGCGCCGAGTCGCCGTGCCATTCCCACCCCACCAGGCCGGGAATGCTGTCGCCGGGTTGCATGCCGGTGTTGGCGAACAGCCAGTGGTTGGCCACGGCGCAGGTCCAGTCGCCCCCGCCGGTGACCGGATAGGTGCTGCGCGCGCCGATGATTTCCGCTTCGTTCGGCGCGTGGTGGTCGAACCGCAACAATTCCGGAAACCCGTTCTCGACGGTCGGCGTTTGAATCGGCCCGAACTGATCGATGCGCGTCAGCACGCGCGCCGGGCGGCCATCGCTGGCCGGCCAGAGCGGTGTCAGCCCGCAACAGGTATTGCCCGACAGGAAGGCCACGTTCAGCCCTGCGGCAATGGCGGCCTTGATGTTTTGGAACATTTCCAGCGACCAGTATTCGTCGTGCCCCACGGAAAGGAATACGCGGCCGCGGCGCAGTCCGGCCGGGTCGGCGTGGGTATCGATGTTGGAAAGGTAGGTGACGTCGTAGCCTTCGCGCTCCATCCAAAAGGCCAGGGGGAATTCCCAAAGCAGGAATTCGCCCGACCCTTGCGACAGCGGGGCATCGAAAATCTGGCAATATTTTCCATACGGGCGATCGAAGCTGACGGCCACGTCGGGGCCCCAATACCACTCTTCCTGGCCGTCGTCGTACAGCGAAAACTGGCTGGGCCAGCGGTTGTAGGCGTTCCAGGTGTGGTCGGAACATTGGAACAAGAAGTCGGCCGGGCGATCGTCGCGCACGATGAACACCAGGTAGCTCTGCCAACCGTCGCGCTCGGTGGTGAGCTTGCCCAGGTAGACCCCGCTAGGGCAATCGGCCGGCACGGTCCAGGTGGCCGCGGGGCTCCAGGCACACTCGCGCAGGCGACGCGGGCCAATCGGCGGGTCGGGCTGTGTGACGCCGGCCAGCGGCCCCAGCGTGGTCACGTGGCGCGCGCCGGTGCCGCCATAGTAGCCCAAGCGGTACAAGTCGATCGTGAACGGCGAGGCCGGATTGGTGCTGACATGAAACGAGATCGATTCGCCGGCGCGCACTGAAGTGCGCGAGGCAAACCCTTCGATCCAGGGGCAGCGATAGCGCGTGGCCGGATCAACCGCCGTGTGGGTCAACAGCCAGTCGCGGGTGCCGGGGCGTTGGTTCTCGGCGACGATCACCTCCGAACGGGCCTGCGCCGTGCACAGCGGCAACCCTGCCAGGGCGCTTCCCAGGCCAGCGGCGGCCGCCGTTTGTAGCGCCTGGCGGCGGTTGATATGGCGACCTTTACCCTCGCGGCGACGCGGACGGCTCATGGTGCCAGGCTCCCAAAAGTTGTATGGCGCAGCAGGGCCAGCGGGTGCTCGGTCGACGGAAAGAACTTGGGTGCCCGGCGTGGTGTATTCTGGGCGCTCGTCGAGCGCCACCCAGCTTTGCTGGGTAACGCCTAACGACCCCGAACCCGCCAGGGGTTTGGGGCAAACAACATCTAGTGCAGCCGTTGCCCGGGCTGCGCTCCGCTATCAGGGCTTATGAGGAACACCTCGGCTCCGCCCGGCCCTGCGGCCACGACCATCCCTTCGCTGAGGCCGAACTTCATTTGGCGGGGTGCCAGGTTCGCGACGAACACTACCAACCGGCCCACTAGTTGGTCGGGTGCATAGGCGGCCTTGATGCCGGCAAACACGGTGCGGCGCTCATCGCCCCCCAGGCTCAGCGTGAGCTTGAGCAGCTTGCGTGCCTCGACCACCTCTTCGGCCGCCACGACGCGCGCAATCCGCAGATCGACCTTTTGAAAATCGTCGATCGTGATGGTGCCGGCCAAGGGCTCGGCTGCCAGGGCCTCGGGGCCGTCGCTGAGCGCGGTGCCCGGCGGCGCGGAAGTTGCCGTGGTGGGTTCACCGGGTGCCGACTCGGAACTGGCTTCAACCATGGCGCGAACTCCTTCTGGATCGACACGCTGGAGCAAATGTTCAAACACACCGACCGGGGTGCCCAACAACGGCTCGGCCGCGTCGTTCCACGAGGTGATCGGCCGCCCCAGCAACTGCGCGGTCTGGTGCGCCAACCGCGGCAACACCGGTGCCAGGTAAACTACCAGTTGCCGGAACAGATTCAACGCCACGGTGGTGACCGCCTGCAATTGGTCGGACCGGGCGGGGTCTTTCTTCAGATTCCACGGTGCTTGCTGTTCGACGTATTGATTGGCACGATCGGCCAAGGCCATGATCTGTCGCATGGCCTTGTTATAGTCGCACGCTTCGTATGCGGCAGCGATCGGCTCGCGCTCGGCCGCGGCCGCGGCGAACAGCCCGCCGTCGTCGGGATACGCGCGCGCCAGCCCCGTGGTGGCGGCAAACCGTGCGGTGCGGCTGGCCAGGTTCACCACCTTGCCGACCAGGTCGGCGTTGATTTTTGCAGAGAGCTCGTCGAGGCTCAGGTCGAGATTGTCGAGCCGGGGCGTGAGCTTGGCCGCGTAGTAATAGCGCAGATAGGCCGGGTCGAGGAATTCGAGGTACGTGGCGGCCCGGATGAAGGTCCCCTTCGACTTCGACATCTTCTCGCCGTTGACGGTGAGGAACCCGTGGACGTGGACTTGGGTCGGCTGATCGAAGCCGGCCGCATCGAGCATCACGGGCCAGAACAGCGTGTGGAAATAGGTGATGTCCTTGCCGATG
>CAYSXM010000289.1:0-5938 GCA_964434905.1 uncultured Pirellulales bacterium
CCGGCGACCGCAAGGCCTGGCTCGAGACCAAGGGCGACCTCGCCTCGCTCGAGACTTGAGGCGAAGCGATGGCGGTGGCGACATCGACTAGCCACGAGGATTCGAACCTTCACTCGGCGTCAATCGTGGGTTTGATCACAGACCCGCCACCCCGAGCACCAAACCGCGCGGGCCTCGGCTGATTTCCCGCTAAAGACCAGGCCACTACACGCCGGCAATCCGCACCCGATGGGGGATATGCGGCTTCTGCGTCTCAGCTTGACTGCCCTCTACCCGGTTCTAGCACCAACCAAAGTTGGAGATTTCGGCGCTCGTGTGGTCGTCTGGAACGTTGGGGTGAGTACGGCCGGCGTTTGTGCGGCGCATCGTTGAGCGGAATCGTGGCAGTATCCGCGTGCCCGGTCGCCTGGGCGCTGGCACGCGCCTCGTGGTACGGCTTCCGCGCCGAACTATTGTGGTGCCACTCCCCGTGCAGCCGCGGTGACCAGCACCAGACTGCCGCCCGCCCGCAGGCCGGCGCCCTCGAGAACCTGCACCCAGCGCGCAGCATCGAGTCCAACGGCGGCGGCGTCCCGCGGCAACCCGGCGTCGTCGCCGACCACGAAGGCATAAACGGTATCGTGGCCAAACGGCTCGACGGTCTTGCTGCCGTCGAGCCGCAGCACGCGCCCTGCCGGCAGCTCGCGCCGCTCGGCATCGAACAGCGGATAGAGTAGGTTGATCTGCCCGTTCGGATCGAGGTTTAGCAGCACCAGGCGACCCGCGCGGTCGAGCCGTGCCGACACCGATACGGTCTCGCCGCCCACGAACGTAGAGCCGGGGGTCGCCGCCGCGGCAGACAGCCATACGCGGCCGGCGCGGGCGGCGAGCGCGTCGAGTTGCGCGCGCCGCAGCGCAAGCAGTACGAGGTCTCGACCCTCGCCGTCGGTGGATGTCGCGACCAGGTCGCCTGCTGGCGAGATGAGCTGAATGCGCGAATCCTGCCGCAGCAGCACGAATGTCGGCGAAGCCTCGTCCTCTCGGACGCCGTTGATCGCTAGCAGCCGCGTGCGCTCCCCCGCATCGAAGCCGACCAGGCGCAGGGCCAGCCGGTCGCCATTCGCCGGCAAGGGCGCTGCGAAAGCCTGCGCGGACGCACGGCCAAACACCGGGGCCGCGGCTGCCCAGCCCGGGCCCTCGCCGGCCGCCGGCAACAGCTGCGGTGTCTGCGGATAGCCGCGCGCGGCCATGAACGCAGACACCGTTGCATGCAGTTCGGCGTAGCTGACACGTCCATCGCGGTCGCGATCGGTACCGGCCAACTCGCCATGCAGTGCACGCAAAAGCGCGTCGGTGAACGCACCGTGCGGCTTGCCGTCGCGCGTGGGGTACCAGCGCAGGTAGTCCTCAGGTATGTCGCCCGCGACTTCGTGCTCGGCGGCCGCCGAGAGGTAGACCACGTTACGGTAAGGATAGGGCTCGCGTACATCGCCGTCAGGCTTTGCGCCCTTGAGGCGCGACGCAATGGGATCGGCACTGCGCGAGGGCAGCGGCGGCCGTCCCAGCGCGTCGAGGAAGCGCCCGCGCACGGTGTTGCCGGAGTAGCAGGCGTCCACCGCCACGAACACGCGGCGACCTCCGCGGTCGAGTGCTTCGAACAAGGGCCGCAGGTCACGCCGGCCGACGATCAACGCATCGGTGATGCTCTCCGGCGTCGCGCCGAAGTCGGACGGTACCAAGGCACCGGTTGTGTGGGGCAGGCCGGCGCCCAGCGCCGGATCGGCCGCGCTGGTGCCGTGACCGGCGAAGAACACGAAAACCTCATCGCCGGGCTTGGAGTCGGCGAGGATGCCGCCAACTGCATTGAGCACACCGAGCCGGTTGGCGTCTACGCCCTTTAGCACGCGGATACGCGCGGGCTCGTGGTCCCAGCGCGCGAGCAGCACCTCGCGCACTGCGTCGACGTCGTTCTCCGCGCCAGCCAGTGGGCGCACCGGGGCCTCGTACTTGTTCACCCCAACCAGCAGCGCGAATCGCGCTGGCGCGGCGTCTGCCGCCTGAAGTGCCGGCCACAGCAGGGCCAGCGCAGCTATCCGCGGCAGCCAACGCTCGACGCCCATGCCGACCCTTGCCTCGCCGATTGCAACGGGTCGAATATACTGCGGTTGCCACCGAGGCCGACACAGGGGACGCCCATGATCCGCCAATTGATCGCCGCCGCCCTACTCTGCGCGACCACCGCCCAGGGGCAGGTGATTGAGCGTACAGACCTCGGTGAGCGCGTTCCGACCAAGGAAGAACTGGTAGACATGCTGAAGCTCCCACCCCCACTGCCGTCCCGAGGTGGCGAGCCCGCGCCGCCATTGAAGCCACGCGCGATCACGTCCGCCATCGGCTTCGAGTTCGACTCCGCGGCACTGACCGAACAGGGCAAGGCGTTCCTGAACAACCTTGGCGCTGCGCTCAGCGACGAAGCCTTCATGAACGCGCGAATCCTGCTCGAGGGCCACGCGGACGCCACCGGCCCCGAGGACCACAACCTAAGGCTGTCCGCCTCGCGCGCGGCGTCGGTCAAGAGCTTTCTCGTTGATATCTGGGGCATGCCGGCGGCGAACATCAGCACCGTCGGCAAAGGCGAGACCGACTTGCTCGACAAGGCGAACCCGGAAAGCGCCGCCAACCGCGTGGTTGCGATCATCAACACCGGCACGCGCTGAGCATTGCACGCCCAGCGCCGCGGATCAGTCCCCGCTGCGCAGCAGATCCTCGAATCCGCTTTGGAACAGTAGGTCGGCCGGCGCACCGGGATCGGTGATGGTCACGGTCAGGGTGTTGTTTGCGCCCAGCGCTACCGACGGGTCCGATGGCGCGCCGAGGCTGAGTACCAGTACCTCGCCGGAATCGTCGACCGCATCCGCCAGGGCTTGAACATCGAGCATCGCCGACGTCGCACCGGCGGCGATCACGGCCTCCACCGGCGAGTCGGACGCGCCCTGCAATACGCGATAGTCGGACTGGTTCGTCGCGCTGCCGAGAAGCGCCAACGGGACCCGCAGCGGCGATGTTTGCGCGGCATCGATCACCACCGAGAGCACAAGCGCAGCCCCCTCTACCAGCGACGCCGTGGCCTGCGCGAACTGAACCCTCGGGCCACTGCCACCCACCGTCAGTGGTGCCGTGCTCGGCACGCTGACCGTGCCGCGCTCCAACGTCGTGCCACCCTCCGGCGCGCGAAGTGCCGGCGTGATGTTGCCCTGGCGGTCGCGTGCGTAGATCAGGGCGCGGTACTCGCCCGGCGTGCTGGTCGCGGTGTACACACCCTCCCAACGCTGCGTCACCGGATTCAGCACTAGATCCACTTCGGGCAAGGCACCCGTCGCGCCCGGCGGCTGCACCACGGCCCACACGCGAACGATATCCTGGCTGCTGGTCACGCCGTCGGCCCAGAGGAACAGGGGAGCGCCCGGCGCCAGGATCGTCGCCGGCGTGCGCCGCGCGATCTGCGGCACGCCAATGCCAATCGCGAATCCCGGGCCGAAGTAGCGGCCGCGCACTTCCGGCAGGTCGCGCCCGTCGTTGGGCGTTCCAGGGACATAGCCGGCCACGCCCACCAGGTCGGGCCGCACCAGGTCGAAGCGCAGCGTCTGCCGAGCCGGCGGCTGGGTCACGAAGTTCAGCACCGGCTGCGACTCGATAATGGCGTCGCCCAGGCTGCGGCCCGCAAGCACGTTGCTCGCCAGCAACTGCGTCGCGCTGAGCACACCGCCATTGCCCATCAGGTTGCCGATCCCCGATGGCGTGGTCGACAGCACGAAGCGGTCGCGGTGCTCCGCCGGATCGGTGGGGCATGACGCAGGGCAGCCGACCGGCGCCAGTGCGCCGATCCAGCCTTCCGCGTCGCCGAATTCCAGCACCACGTTGACCACCCGCCCGGCCGCCGACTGCCAACCGTCCAGCAAGGCATCGAGCTGCACCGCCGCCAGGACCTGGCCCGGCGCCAGCTCGAACGTCCCGCTGCTCGTACCGCTGACGAGATACACGGTCAGTTCGTCCGCGCCTGCCGAAGCCTGCGTGAACGCGGCATTGAAGGACGCCGTCGACGGCGCTCCCGCGACATCGTTGCCGCTGTTGCCATCGCCGTCGACGTCCTGCAGTGTGCGCGGATTGAGATAGCGGATCGCTGCCTTCGGGATGCCGCGCAACAACGCCGCGCGATACACCGCATTGCCCGCCGCGTTGGCCTCGTCGAACCGCGCCTGGCCTTCGGCGCCGCCGACCACCAGCAACACGCGTTGCACGTAACCCGACTGCACCACCTGGGTCACTGATGGAAACGACACCGAGCCCCAGACATCGCGCACATAGCAGCCGAGGTTGTAGGCGCCATTCGCGGTGAACCCGCCGGCCACGCCTTTCCAGCCGTAGCTGGGTGGATCGAATAAGAGCTCGAACTCGCTGGCCTGGGTCACCGGCGCTTCGCCATTCGGCCCCGCACCAGGCGGCACCACCGCGCACCAGGCGCGATCGATCGGGTACACCGAGGTCACCCCAGACAGCAGCACCTCGGCCGTCGCGGTGTCCGGCGCCAGCGCCTGCGGCGGACTGATCTGTTCCACCACCGGGATGTCCTGTCCCACCACGAAGCTGGGGCCCAGCCGCACGCCGCTGGCCACCGCGCCGTCCGCGCCCGTGTTGGGCACGCCATCGCGGTCGTCGTCGAGCTGCGCCGACTGGTAGGCCGCCATCGACTGCCCAGCGAGGTTCGACGTCGTGCGCAGGTCAAAGCCCTGCAGGGCCGCCGACAACCACGTATCGGAGTAGCTGATCCGTCCGCTCGAGAGCAGGTAGGCCAACTGGTCGGGTGCCGTCGAGCCCATCAGCACGCGCTGGCCGAGGCTGGTGGGACTCGCGTTCAGCCGCTGAAGAAAGGCACCGGCGAAGCAGAAATCCATCATCAGACGGATGTCTGTCGTGCCCGGACCGGACTGCAGTTCCGCCAACCAGCCGTTGACCTGGGTCGCCAGCAGGCGCTCCGGCGTCCCGCCCGTCGGTCGACGAAGCACGAACGCACCATCATTGGCCACCGTTGCCCCGTGGTCGATCAGCGCGATGAACAGTTCGTTGGATCCAAGACCGAAGTTGCGCAAGGCATCCTGCGCGAACTGGAACGTTGTCGGCCGCCAGATGTCGTCGTACAGACCGTTTCCGTCCACGTCCTGGTTCGGATCGAGGCTCAGGTAGCGGATGTTGTCCTTGCGGAAACCGCGGAATAGCAGGGTGCGGTACGCCTTGTTGGCCAGCGCATTGGTCGCCGGCCACACGCTGTCGTTCACCCCCAGTCCGCCGGCGATGATCACCGCTTTGCCGGCCTGCGTCTGGTCGGCCGGACCGATCACGTTTACGTAGGAACGGCCCGCGACCACGCCTTCCACGCCGCGGTCGTCAAGCGCCTCGACCACATCAACCACGCCGCGCGTCGACCCCGCCACGTATTGCCCGCTCGACGCATGCAGCGTACCGCCGGAGCGGTTGGCCACGAAGCGCCACGACACTGTGCCGCGCGCATAGCCGGGCGGCAGTGGAATCACGCCCGCAGGCGGTGCGCGCGGCTCCAGGACCTGTCCCGTGCCGACCAGCAGGGTGCGGGCGGGCGGGTCCACCAGCAGTCGCTCGGTCTGGTTGCGAAGGTACACCAGGCCGCCCGCCGCATAACCGGCGATCACGTCTGCATCGCCGTCGCCGTCGGGGTCGGCGCCGACCGCGGCGAAGCGCGGCGCGAAACCCGGGGCGGTTGCGCCATAGGCCCGGCTGACCAGCGCGAACGCGCCCGACAGCGCGTTGCCCGGCACGCCGGTGACGCACGGTGCGGCGCCGACGCGGCGGTACTCGGAAAGCCGGCCACCAGAATCTGCGACCAGCAGGTCGACCTGGTTGTCGCCGTCGATGTCGATCAGCGAGG
>CAYSXM010000290.1:0-5930 GCA_964434905.1 uncultured Pirellulales bacterium
CAGGTGGTCCAGATTCCCGCCCTTTGTGGCACCTGTCGCCACGGCACAGCGGGTTGAGCAGTGGGCCAAGCAGCTATTGGCCCGCTGGGGTGTCTTGTTCCGCGACCTGCTCGAGCGCGAGCCGTTGGCACCGATGTGGCGCGATCTGATACCGGTGCTGCGGCGATGGGAGGCGCGTGGCGAAATAGCTGGCGGAAGATTTATTTCTGGTGTGGCAGGCGAGCAATTTGCCGACCGCGACGCCGTAAGCCAGTTGCGTCAACTGCGCGACGGCCCCATCGATTCGCGTTGGATTGTGATCTCCGCGGCCGACCCCCTGAACTTGGCCGGCGTGATTACTTCCGACGACCGCATACCCGCAGTGCGCACCGCGAGCCTGGCCATTCGTGGCGGCGCTCTGTTGGCCGCCAGGGTGCTGGGCGAGGTCACCATGTTCGAGGACCTGCCGAGCGACATGGCCGAAAATGTGCGCCGCGCCCTGCGCCAAGATGGCCAGGCCCGTGCCGCGGTGCTGGCCGGGCAGGCCCCCTCGACACCTCGCGCACGTGTCACGTAGCGGCGCTAGCAATAGCGCCCGGCAAAGCCATCGCGACCAACACCCACGCGCCCAGGCAGGTGCCTTTTCGCCACGGCCACGATGCGGTCGCGATACTCTAATCCAACGCAGTCCGGATCGATCCGCGCCATGGCTCCGGGCAGCGCCGTGCGGCGGGTTCGCGAACCGTCGTGCGAGCCGTCTCCCTCGATGAAATGATCGATCACCACGGCATCGGCCGCGGTGGCAATCCGCGCCAGAAACTGCTCGGGATCGACCACCGGCAACAGCGGCGACACGGTGACCACCACCGGCACCCCAGCCGCCTTGAGCTGGTTGGCGCTGTCCAATCGTGCCGCGATCGACGAAGCGTGTGGCGGCAACCCCGGTGGCTGTTCGTCGTCGGTTTCGATCGACACATGCACCCGCGCCCGGCAGCCGGCCCCCAATAACCGTAGCAACAACGGCAGATAGGCCACCACACGATGTGAGTGAGTTTGCAGGATCAGCACGTCGGGCGGCTGCGCGATCATGGCCTCGAGCACCTGCCGCGAGATGCCGTATCGAAACTCTTGCGGCACCAAGGGATCGGTGGCGCTCGACATGAACACCGAGAATTGGCCTCGATGCATTCGGCCCCATGCCTGCTCGCGGGCGAAATAGGCTCGATAACTATCGGCGGCGTTCATGCGCACTTCGAGAAACCCACCCCAGGGGCGACCCCGGGTCAAGTGCGCATTGTGTTGCACATAGCACCCCACGCCACACAGCGCACGGCCCAATGTGCATCCCTGGTAGGGCTGCAAGGAATGCGAACAGACCGTGGCCAAATACCCGCTGGTGCGTGTCAACACGCGATCGATTGTCGTCTCGGTCACTACGCTGCTCATCGGCGCCGCTCCGGTCGTTGCCTCGCACAGCTTCCCAGGAATTCGCGCCAACTGCCAGCCGGGTAACCGTTATACTGCCCGCAGCCAGCTACGCCTGAAACCACCTTCCATTGGCCCGCGAGCACTTGCCATGCGTCTGGCAGCAGCACAACTTCGGCGGCTTGTCTCCGCCACGTTCTACGGCGCCGGGTGCGGGGCCGCCGAGGCAGATCGCGTTGCCCAGTGTCTGGTCGAAGCGAACCTGGTGGGGCACGATTCGCACGGCGTGATACGAGTGCGCGACTATGTAGCCTGGCTTCGCGATGGCTTGGTCGTGGCGAACCAAGTGGCCGACGTGGTGTTCGAGAATGACGTTTTGGCCGTGCTCGACGGGCGCTTCGGGTTCGGCCAGGTGCTGGGCGAGCAGGCGATGAGTTTGGCGCTCGACAAGGCCGGTCGCCAGAAAGTGGCCATCGTCGCCTTGCGCAATGCCGGCCACCTGGGCCGCATCGGAGATTGGGCCGAAATGGCTGCCTCCCGGCAATTCGTTTCGCTGCACTTCGTGAACACCTCGGGGGGAGGGATCTTGGTGGCGCCCCACGGCGGCATCGAACGGCGCCTGTCGGCCAACCCGATTGCCGTGGGTATTCCGCGCTTGGTGGGCCCCCCGCTGGTGCTCGACATGTCGACTTGCACCATCGCCGAGGGCAAGATCAAGGTGGCGCGAAATCGTGGCGACCAAGTGCCACCGGGCGCCATCATCGATGCCGACGGAAACCCCACCACCGATCCCGCGGTGTTCTACGGCCCTCCGCCGGGCGCCATCTTGCCCTTGGCCGGGCACAAGGGGTTTGGGCTCAGTGTGGTTACCGAGATGCTGGCAGGTGCCTTGGCCGGAGGTTCTTGTAGCCGGCCCGGCGAACGACGTGTGGCCAACAACATGCTGTCGATCGTCATCGATCCGAACTATGCCGGCGGAGCGGCGATCTTCGCGTCAGAGATAGAGCGGTTTGTCGAATTCGTGAAGAGCGCGCGCACCGTCGCCCCGGGGGGCGAGATTCTGATGCCAGGCGAACTCGAGGTTCTCCATCGGCAGGCGCGGCTGGCACAGGGCATCGAACTGGACGACGCCACGTGGCAACAGCTTTGCGATACTGCCCGCAGCGTCGACGTCGATCCTACAGCCCATACCGCCTGAGAATGCCAGCAGCGGTTGGTGCTGGCACCGTGACCATGTCCACAGACCAGTGTCCGTGGGCCTGGGTCCGGGCGTAGTAAGCCGCGAAATGCCCGGCAATGTGTTCCGTTGGGGACAGAGCATCTTGTCCCTGGGCCGCGAGTGCGTACTATTTGCCTCGACCGGCGCGCGCGCAACGTGGCCGCGGGTCGAGCCACGGGGGCTGCCCGCAAACCAACTCGAACCCAGCAGGTGGAACGCCCAGCATGATTGCTCCGGTCTGGACTGGCCCGGTCGAGGCCCCTTCGGTGGGCGCCCCAGGGGGCGGCTTGCTGCTGACTCCGCCATTGGCAGTTGCCGAGCTGGCACGCGCCCAGGATCCCGCCGGCGGACCGTTCGCTTTGGTCACCCGTACAGATGTGGCGCTCGATGGCCAGCCCTGCATTAGCTGGCTTCTGGTCGCCAGCGACCAGTTGCTGGTGATTTCGGGCGAGCCTACGCCGCGCATCGAACGACAATTCGTGCTGGCCACGGCCACGCAATTTCGCGCCCAGGCCGCCGTCGGCTCGGGGTTTCTGCAAGCCCGCATCGACGGGGTGTGGGTCGACCTGTTGCGTTACTCGAACCGGCTTTCCGAGCGTTTTGCCAAGGTGGCCGCAAAGCTTGAGCTGTGCCACCGCGAAGGGCATCTGGTTGTCGAGCCCGAGGACGAGCTCGACCCGCGACACTGCGCCGGTTGCGGGCTGGCACTGCGATTTCCTGGTGATACCTGTCCGCGCTGCATCCCGCGGGGGGCCGTGGTCGAGCGTGTTCGCGACCTATTGCGGCCACATCGTCGTTCGGTGATCTTTTTGTGTTTGCTTTTGGTGGCCGGCGTGGCCGCCGAGTTGGCACCGCCGAAACTGCAGCAATATCTGGTCGACGAGGTATTGCAGGTGGGGCGCCAAGGTCCAACGCCTGCCGATCTTCCGCGGGCGCTGTTGGCGATTGTGCTGGGCCTGGCCCTGGTTCGTGTGGTGTCGGCGGCCGTAGCCGCTTGGAAGGGGGTGGTGACCAGTGTGGTGGGGACCGCGCTAACGTCGGAACTGCGTGCGCAACTGGTGCGTAAACTGCACCAGCTCTCGGTCAGCTATTACGACCGGCACCAGATCGGTTCGCTAATGAACCGCGTGGCGTACGATACGGAAACGCTGCACAGCCTGATCCAGCACTTGACCGGCGGCTTCCTGCTGCAGATTCTGCAGTTAGTCGGCGTGGGGTTGATGTTGTTCTTGCTCCATCCGCGGCTGGCGGCGCTGGCCCTGGTGCCGATGCCGTTGGTGCTGGGCGGCAGTTGGTTCTTTCTGCGCTATGTGTACCCCAAGTACTATCGCTACTGGGATTCCTCCAGCAAACAGGCCGGCTCGCTGACTTCGATGCTGTCGGGCATTCGGGTGGTGAAGGCGTTCGCCCAAGAAGGGCGCGAGTTTGAACGCTTCCAGGCGTCGAGCGATTACCTGCGCGGCTCTCGGTTGGAGGTGGAGAAATCGGCCGCACTGTTCTCCGCGGCCATGCAATTGGTATTCAGCCTGGGCGGCTTGATCGTCTGGTACGTCGGTGGTCGAACCGTGCTGGGTCGCGAGATGACGCTGGGCTCGCTGATGGCCTTCTTGGCCTACCTCGCGATGTTCTACACCCCGCTTTCAAACCTGGCGCAACTGACTGCCTGGCTCAGCAGCTTTCTCACCGCGAGCCAACGCATTTTCGAATTGCTCGACACCCCCGCGCAAATCCGCGACCCCGCCGCACCGCAACCTTGGATCCAGCCGCGGGGGCACATTCGCTTCGAACAAGTGGCCTTCGGCTACGAACGGCATCAACCGGTGCTGCGGCAGGTCGATTTCGAGATCCGACCTGGCGAAATGGTCGGCGTGGTGGGTCGCAGTGGTTCAGGAAAGACCACTTTGGTCAACCTGTTGTGTCGGTTTTACGATGTCGATAGCGGCCGAGTAACCATCGATGGCATCGACGTGCGCGACATGGCCCGCGCCGATCTCAGCCGGCAGGTGGGCATCGTGCTGCAAGAGTCTTTCTTGTTTCGGGGGACCGTCCGCGACAACCTGGTTTATGGGCGCCCCGACGCTCTGCCCGAAGAGATTCTATGCGCCGCCAAAGCGGCCGCCGCGCACGATTTCATCATGCGCATGCCGTTCGGTTACGACACGCCTCTGGGAGAGCGCGGGGCAGGGCTGTCGGGTGGGGAGAAGCAGCGGGTTTCCATTGCACGCGCGCTGCTTTTCAACCCGCAAATTCTGGTGCTCGACGAGGCCACCAGCAACGTCGACACGGAATCGGAAAAGGCGATTCAGGAGGCGTTGGAGACCATCGCTCGCGATCGCACCACGATCGCCATCGCACACCGGTTGTCGACACTGCGCAAGGCGGATCGCATTCTGGTGTTCGATCACGGACGATTGGTCGAATCGGGCACGCACTCCGAGTTGCTGGCCGCCGGAGGGCTCTACGCCAACCTGGTGCGCATTCAGACGCAACTTACCAACGAACCTTCGATTGATTTCCTGGCGCACGTCGATCGAGATGACGCGGAATTGGCCGCCACGGCGACGGCGGCCGCTACCACCAAGGCTGTCGCCACGTCGACGGCGACGCGCGTCGCCGGCACCTCCGAGCGCCGCGCGGTCGTATCCAACGGCCTCGGCCGATCGCACGGCGCGTCAAGCTCGGACAATGCCGACGAGCAGGGCCAGCCTGGCGAAACCCAGTCGTCAAGCACCGTAACCTGGCCCTCGCACGTGCCGCGGTGGTTGCACCCGGCCTGCGACCGGCTGACGCTCGACGCCTTGGGAACGCTGCGCTGTGAACTGGGCCAGCAGGGCCCTGCCTTGGCGCCGTATGGCAGCGTGGCGGGGTTGTTCGTCGTACGTGCCTTTGGGGCCACGGAGCCGGAACGTTATCTCAGCCTGCGTTCGAGCAACGAAGACGGACAGGAAACCGAAGTCGGGTTGATCGCCAATCTGGCCGACTGGCCCTCGGCGGCACAGACGCTCGTGCGGGCCGCGCTGGAACGCCGCTACCTGGTACAAAGAATCACCTCGTTGGTGTCGATCGAGCAACAGCACGGGCTACTGGACTTTGCGGTTGAGAGCGAGCGCGGCCCCACCCGATTCTTGATGCGGTGGAGCCAGAACCAGGCCCAGGATCACGGTCCGCGCGGCAAGTTGTTGATCGATGTCGACGACAACCGGTACCTGGTGCCCGATGTCGACTTGTTGCCCGCGCGGCAACAGTCGCTGTTCCGGCGATTCATCTATTGGTAGCCGCTCACGCGGGAGCGCGCACGGGTGGCTAT